>JBDSFL010000527.1:0-4065 GCA_039919545.1 Thermoanaerobaculia bacterium
TGCCGAGCTCGAACGCCTCCTCGCCGCCGATGCGGACGCGCTGGGCGTGTTCAAACCGAGCGTGAAACTCGTTCTTTCGGGGGGCAAGTGGCCCATCGAGGCGAAGGAGCCCGTGCGGGAATTCCGCGAGGATCTGGCGGAATTCGTCGCGCTCTGCCGCGAGCTGCCTTTCCAGCCCTTGCTCATCGCGCTGCTCCGCTCCTTCGAGAGCGATCTCTTCCTTCGCGTGGACGAGCTCAAGCGCGAGCGCGGCCTCCTGGATTTCGACGACCTGCTCCTGAAGGCGCGCGATCTGCTCCGGCATTCGCGCCCGGTACGCGAGCATTTCCGGAATCGCTTCGTCACCTTCGTGGTGGACGAGTTCCAGGACACGGATCCGATCCAGGCCGAGATCGTGCTGCGGCTCACGGCGGACGAGCCGCAGGCCGCCGAAGGGTGGGAGGAGCTGCGGCCGCGCGCGGGCGCGCTCTTCCTCGTGGGCGACCCGAAGCAGTCGATCTACCGCTTCCGCCGCGCGGACATCGAGACCTACCGCGCGGCGGCCGGTCAGTTCGACGAGGATGCCCGCCTCGCGCTGACCGTCAACTTCCGTTCGACACCGAACATCCTCTCGTTCGTGAATGCCGCGATGGAGCCGGTCCTCAGAGACACGGCGGCCTGGGAGGTGGGCTACTCCCCCATCGTGCCCCCGCCCGGTGCGGGCGCGCCGCTGTCCGCGAGCCCGGACGTGCTGTACCTGCTGCCGCCGGAAGCGGACGAGGCGGAGAAGACGGAGGAGACGGAAGCGCAGCCGGCGGATTCCCCGTCCGCTTCCGGCGATGCGGCGCCCGACGAGACCTCACGGGAGATCGCGCAGCAGCAAGGAGAGATCGCGATGGATCGGCAAGAGGCGCTGGCCGTCGCCCGCTTGCTGAAGTCGCGCTTCTCGGTGGGTGATCGCCCCTGGAGCCACGTCGCCGTGCTCGTCTACAAGAACGACACCGTGGCCACGTACCAGGATGTGTTCCGCGAGGAAGGGATCCCGGTGGTGCTCGACGGCGGGCAGAGCTTCTTTCAGCGCGAGGAGACCGCCTCGGTGATCGCCGCGCTGCGGGCGCTGGACGATCCGGACGATACGGTGTCGACCGTCGCCGCGCTCAAGTCGTTCCTGTTCGGCCTCACCGATCCCGAGCTGCTCGACGCGGTGGAAGCCGGAGGGCGGCTGTCGGAGTGGGGCTCGGTCCCCGGCTCACCCGTCGCCGACGCCCTCGCCCTGCTCGCGCGGCTGAGGATGCGACGGCACGAGCGGCCGCTCTTCGCCACGATGACCGACCTTCTCTCCGCGCGCATGAGCTTCGCCGCGCTGGCCCACGGCGCGGTCGTGAACGGCACGCAGGGGCTGGCCAACCTCGAGCGGCTGCTCGTGCTCGCGCGCGAGCTCGACGCGCAGGGCTTCTCGTTCCGGCAGGGCGTGAAGCGGCTCGCGCGGCGCCTGGACGAGAACCACGCCGAGCCGCGCGCCTTCGAAGAGGGAGACGACGCGGTCCGGCTGATGACGCTGCACAAGGCCAAGGGGCTCGAGTTCGACACCGTGGTCGTGGCCGAGCTGGCCCGGAAGAATCCGAACGACGCCCGCACGCCCGGCACCATCTCGTACGACCGCGCCGGAGGGCAGTGGGGCGCCGCGCTGAGGTTCGGCGAGCTACGCATCGGGACTCCGGGTGTCGCAAGGCTCCGGAAGGATTCCGACCTGCGCATCCGGGCCGAGGCACGGCGGCTGCTCTACGTGGCGCTGACGCGGGCGCGAGAGAAGCTGATCATCTCTTGGTATCGCAAGAAGCGGATCCGGAAGAGCGGGCCGACCGACGCCCTCACACAAAGCGTGCTCGCGCCGATGGCGTTTGCCGAAGCAGCAGACTGGTCCGGAGCCTCTCTGGTGGAGCGGATTGCCGCGAACGCTCCGGAGCTCGCGGCATCGCCCGCGAGCACGACACCGGAAGCCGCGGCCGTGCTCGTCCCGATGGACCTCGACGCCGAGAGAGCGGCCATCGAGCGCCGACAGCGGCGGCTGCACGCCACGGCCTCCCGGCCGCTTCAGCGCGCGGGCGAGAAGTCGCACGCCGCGGCCGGCGAGACGATTTCAGGCGAAGACTCCGCTTCCATCGATCGGCAGGAAAGCCCGCTCGAGCAGGACGCTCCGGAGATCGCCGAGCGGGAGGCGCGCACGCGCGGCCGCGCCCTCGCCATCGGCATCGCCGTGCACACCGCGATGGAGTCGCTCCTGCGCGAGGGCAAGGGCAAGGGCACTCTTTCGCGCCGGCCCTCCGCGGACGACGTGACGCGGGCGATCCGCAAGGCCTCCGTCGAGCTCTCACCCGAGCAGCTTCCCGAAGTGATCCGGCTGGTCGGGCGTCTGATGAACGATCCCATCGTGGCGCGGGCTCTCGCCGCCAGGCGCCGCTTCGTGGAGCTGCCATTGCTTTTCCGCGACGGCGAGGGCGCTGAGGCTCCGCTGGTGGAGGGGAAGATCGATCTCCTGATCGAGGAGGAGGACGGCTTCACCATCGTGGACTGGAAGACCGACCGCGTGGACCAGCCGGCCGAGCGCCGCCGCCGCGAGGAGCTGTACGCCCCTCAGCTCGCCGCGTACGAGCGCGGGCTCATGGCCCTGCTGGGCCCCGACGCACGATTGAAGAAAAGCGTGCTGGTATTCGCGCGCTCGACATGACCAGGGACCGCTGATCCGCGTCGCTCGCGAACCTCGTAGAAACGTCATGAAGCGCTCGAGCCTCGCCGCTTGCCTCTCAGCCCTTGCCGCTCTCCTGCTCGGTTTCTCCAGGCTCGCTTCCGCGCATGATTTCTGGATCGAGCCTTCCACGTTCCGGCCCGCGGCCGGAGACCTCGTCACGGCGTCGCTGCGCGTCGGGCAGAAGGTCCAGGGCGACCCGCTGCCGAGGATCCCCACGCTGATCGATCGGTTCGTGCTGAAGAGCGTTCACGGCGAGACGCCGCTCGTGGGCCGTCCAGGCTCCGATCCCGCGGGTGCGGTGCGGGTGGCCGAGGCGGCCGAGGCCTGGATCGCCTATCAGAGTTTCGCCTACCCCGTGACGCTGCCCGCCGGGAAATTCGAGGACTATCTCCGCGAGGAAGGGCTCGAGGCCATCGTGCAGAAGCGCGCGAAGAACGGGCAGACCGCGGCGGAGGGGCGTGAACGTTTCTATCGCTGCGCCAAGGCGCTCCTCGCCGGGCCTGGCGCGCCGCAGAAAACCGGGACCTTCGAGACGCCCCTCGGCTTCACGCTCGAGCTGGTGCCCCGCAAGAACCCGTATGCGCTGAAGGCGGGAGGAGAGCTGCCTCTGGCGCTCTCGTTTCGCGGCAAGCCGGCGGCGGGCATCTTGGTGGTCGCGATGAATCGCGACGCGCCCGAGCAGCGGATCGCGGCGCGCACCGATGCACGCGGCCAAGTGACGGTGCCCCTCGAACGCGCGGGCTTCTGGCTCGTGAAAGCTGTTCTCATGGAGCCCGCGCCGGCCGGGAGCGGCGTCGACTGGGAGAGCTGGTGGGCCTCGCTCACGTTCGAGCTCGCGCCCTCGCTCGCGGCCAAGAAGTGACTCCGCGTCGGCCGCTCGCCCTTCTCGCCTTCGCCCTTTTCCTCTCGTCCACCCTTCAGGCGCACGAGCTGGGTCTGGTGCAGGTGGAAGCTTCCTTCCAGAGGAACGGCACCTACACGATCGACCTGCTCGTGGACGTCGAGCACCTGCCGCCGCAGACCTCGGGCCAGGCTTCCTCCGATTCCCTGCTCCGCGATCTCGAGCGCTCCTCGCGCCTCTTGTTCGACGGACGGCTCGCCACACCGGACGCGCATGAGATCACCCCGAAGGGGGGAGGCAACGGGAACATCACCCGCCTGCGTCTCTCCGGGCGCACGCCCTCGGGCGTTTCGCACTTCACCTTCCAGAACGACGCCATCCCCGGCTTCTTCGTCCTGCGGCTCGCGAGCGAGCCGGAGCCCGGCCAGGGCGGCCCGAGCGGCCGGAGCGGCAATAGCGGCGAGACGCTCACGCAGGGGGTGGAAGGGGGAAAGCT
>JBDSFL010000550.1:0-2839 GCA_039919545.1 Thermoanaerobaculia bacterium
GCGTTCGCTTTCGCCCGCCGAGAGCAGCGCCATCCGGTGGCAGGACGTGGACGCCGAGGCGCCTGGCCTGGTCGCCGTCAATCGATACCGCGAGAGCCCGCATCCGAAGGTGTCGTTCGCGAACGATTTTTCCAAACGCCTGGAGCCGCAGCCAGGGATGAAGGTCGTGTACGCGCGAACCACGATGTCTTCCGATCGCGATCAGGTGAGAAGGCTCTCCATCGGTTACAGCGATGACGTGTGCGTGTTCCTGAACGGCAAGATTCTTTTTCGCGGCCGGAGCGCCCAAAATTTTCGCGACCCGGCGTTCCTCGGCATCATGAATCCGGAGAACGACACCCTGTACCTTCCCTTGAAGAAGGGGAGCAACGAGCTGATGCTCGCCGTGAGCGAGCTCGGCGGCGGCTGGGGGTTCATCTGCCGTCTTGCCGACGTGGAAAAATAGCTCGGGGGGAATCCAGATGATGGATAGCGACCTGGAGCCGATGTCACGCGAAGAGCTCGTCGCCGAGGTCAGCCGCCTTCGCCAGGGGATTCGTGAGCATCGAGACAGCTCCGGCCAGAAATTGTGCTGGCACCACCCCGCCCTCTGGGGGCTGCCGGTCCCCTGACGAGGCGTGCGGCCCGCGGCTTCGCCCGAGGCCGCATCGGTAGACTCGCAGGATGAAAACGGCCTCGTGAGCGTGGCCCCGAGCCCCCGCCCCGGTTTCGTGCGGGTGCGCGGCGCGCGCGAGCACAACCTCAAGAACGTCGATCTCGAGCTTCCGCGCGATGCGCTGGTCGTCTTCACTGGCGTCTCGGGCTCTGGCAAGTCGTCCCTGGCGTTCGGGACGTTGTATGCCGAGGCCCAGCGGCGCTATCTCGAATCGGTGTCGCCCTACGCCCGCCGCCTCTTCCACCAGATGAGCGTGCCGCAGGTGGACGAGATCGAAGGGCTCCCGCCCGCCGTGGCCCTGCAGCAGCAGCGCGGCGCGCCCACGACGCGGTCGTCGGTCGGCAGCGTCACCACGCTCTCGAATCTGGTGCGCATGCTGTATTCGCGCGCCGGCCGCTACCCGCCCGGCCAGCCGCTCCTGTACGCGGAATCGTTCTCGACGAACACGCCGGAAGGCGCGTGCCCGCGCTGCCACGGCCTCGGCCGGACGTACGAGGTGACGGAACAGTCGATGGTGCGCGACCCGTCGCTCACGATTCGCGAGAAGGCGGTCGCGGCCTGGCCGCCCGCCTGGCATGGCCAGAACCTGCGCGACATCCTCGTCTCGCTGGGCTACGACGTGGATCGCCCCTGGCGCGAGCTGCCCCGGAAGGAGCGCGACTGGATCCTCTTCACCGAGGAGCAGCCCGTGGTCCCCGTGTACGCGGGCTTCACGCCGCAGGAGACGCTCGAGGCGCTGAAGCGCAACGAGGAGCCCAGCTACATGGGCACGTTCTCGAGCGCGCAGAGATACTTGCTGAACGCCTTCGCGACCACGGAGAGCGCCACCATCAAGAAGCGTGTCTCGCGATACCTGGTGAGCGGGCCCTGCCCGGAGTGCGATGGGAAGCGGCTCCGGAAGGAGTCGCTGTCGGTCACGTTCGCGGGGCTCGACATCGCGGAGATGACGCGGCTTCCGCTGAAGCAGGTGGCGGAGATCCTGAAACCCTACGCGAAGGAGACGGCGGAGGCGGTGGCCAGAAGGATCTCCGCGCATCCCGAGAAGGCCGAGGTGGCGCGCCGCGTGGCCGAGGACCTCCTGGGGCGCATCGCGGTGGTGCTGGATCTCGGCCTCGGCTACCTCTCGCTCGAGCGCGCCACCCCCACGCTGTCGCCCGGCGAGCTGCAGCGGCTGAGGCTCGCCACGCAGGTGCGCTCGAATCTCTTCGGCGTGGTGTACGTGCTGGACGAGCCCTCGGCAGGGCTCCATCCGGCCGACACGGAGGCGCTGCTCCGCGCGCTGCACCGGCTGAAGGCGTCGGGTAACTCGCTCTTCGTGGTGGAGCACGAGCTGGACGTGATCCGCCAGGCCGATTGGATCGTCGATGTGGGACCCGCCGCGGGAGAAAAGGGGGGCTTCATCTTGTATAGCGGCCCCCCGGACGGCCTGCGGCGTGTGCCGGAATCGCAGACGCGGATCCATCTCTTCGGCGAGCACCGCCTCCCCGCTCGCGCGGTGCGCACACCGAAGGGCTGGCTGGCCATTCGTGGCGCCACCCGCAACAATCTGACTGAGCTGGACGCGGACTTTCCGCTCGGAGTCTTCACGACCGTGACGGGCGTCTCCGGCTCGGGAAAATCGACACTGGTGAGCCAGCTCCTGGTCGAGCTGGTGGCCGGGCATCTGGGCCGCGACGTGGCCGCGGACGAGGATGGCATCGACGAGCTCGAGCGCACTTCCGTCGCGACGCTGGGCGGCCGGATCGCGTCCGGAATGGAAGAGATCAAACGCCTCGTGGTGGTGGACCAGAAGCCGATCGGACGGACGCCCCGCTCGAACCTCGCCACGTACACCGGGCTCTTCGACCGCGTGCGCAAGCTTTTCGCCGCCACGAAGGAAGCCCGCGCGCGAAAGTACGGGGCGGGACGCTTCTCGTTCAACGTGGCGGGCGGACGCTGCGACACGTGCGAGGGAGAGGGCTTCGTGATGGTGGAGCTGCTCTTCCTGCCCAGCGTCTACACGCCGTGTCCCGCGTGCCATGGCGCGCGTTACCACCAGAAGACGCTGGAGATCGAGTACCGGGACAAGAACATCGCCGACGTGCTGGCGCTGACGGTGGATGCCGCGTACGAGTTCATGAGGGACGAGCCCCACGTGTGCCGCTCGCTCGAGGTGCTGCGCGAGGTGGGCCTCGGCTACCTGCG
>JBDSFL010000565.1:0-2823 GCA_039919545.1 Thermoanaerobaculia bacterium
CGTCCCGCGGCACCGGTTCCACCCTTCGCGGACCGGATCCCAACCCTGGCTCTGGGACGCCCCGTGCTGGTGGCGGGCTCGTGGGCCGACGAAGAGGTGAGCGTCCTCGTCGAGGCCCGCGCGTCGATGCGCGCGCAAGGGACGGACCCGTTCCTCATCGTGGCGCCACGCCGGATCGAATCTTTCGAGATGGTGGCCAGCCGCCTGGAGAACGCGGGACTCGCGACTCTGCGCCGCACGCGGCTCGCTCCCGACGCTCTCGCCGCTCCGCTTCCGCCGGCGGACGTTCTCGTCCTCGATTCGGTCGGCGAGCTCGCCGGAGCCTATGCCCTCGGCTGCGTCGCGATCCTCGGGGGAACCTTCGCGCCCAAGGGCGGGCACAACGTGCTCGAGCCGCTGCGCTGCGGCGTGCCCACCATCGTGGGGCCGTCCACGGAGAACATCGCGGGCACGCTTGCGGCGGCCCAGGGCGCGGTGTTCCCCGTGAGCGACGCGTCGTCTCTCGCTGCCGCCGCCGTCCGCCTGGTCGGTGATCCGGCCCTGCGTCAGCGAGCGGCGCGCGCGGCCGAGGCCCTGTTCCTGCGCCACGCCGGCGCCACCGCACGCTCCACAGACGCCGCGCTCACGCTGCTCGATGCCTCACGCGCGCGGCGCGACACCAGCGAGTCTGTCTGAGTCGCAGGCCTTGAACGGATCCGATCTGCTCCGGCCGATCGCGGGCGTGTACGGGGCGGCCGTCCGCTCGCGACTCGAGCTCTACCGGCGCGGCTTCTTTCACGTGCGGCAGGCGGGCAGGCCCGTCATCTCGATCGGGAACGTGGCGGTCGGGGGAACCGGAAAGACACCCTTCACCCTCTGGCTCGCCTCCGAGCTCCAGCATTTCAAGCAACGCCCCTCGATTCTCACGCGCGGCTATGGCCGGAGCGGCCGAGGTTCGCTGCTCGTGTCGGGAGGAGCCGAACCGATCGCCGCGGCGCGCGAGGCGGGCGACGAGCCGGCGCTGCTGGCCCGCGCGCTCCCCGGTGTGCCCATCCTGGCCGATGCGGATCGCGTGCGGGGAGCAGGCCGTGTCGAGGCTCTGTTTCCTGACGTCTCGGTGCACCTCCTCGACGACGGCTTCTCCCACGTGCGGCTTGCGCGCAACGTGGACATCGTTCTGCTCGACGCGACGGATCCGGACGCGGGCGGCGCGCTCCTGCCGGCGGGCCGCCTTCGTGAGCCGCTCGAATCGCTCGCTCGCGCAGATCTCATCGTCATCACCAAGATCGAGCAGGCCTCACCGGAGCGTGCCCTCGCCGTCGCGCTTCGCTATGCTCCGGGCGTGCCCGTGTACGGCGCTCGAACGGAGGTCCTCGGGGTGGCCGACGACCGCGGTGAAGCGGTTCATCCGATCGACCTCCCGCCCGGAACCGTCGTCGGCGTGTGCGGGATCGCCCGTCCCGATTCCTTCGCGGCCACGCTGGAATCGCTGGGCATCTCCCCGACCGAAACGCTCTCGTTCAACGACCATGCGCGCTACGGCAGCTTCCGTCTCGGACGCATCCTGCGCACCCTCGAGGAGACGGGAGCCACCGCGGTCGTCACGACCGAAAAGGATGCGGTGAAGCTCGAAGGGCTGCTGCCGGTCCCGATCTATCGCGTGCGCATCCGCAGCCGCGTCGTGGAATCCAGCTTCATGGCCGACCTCCTCACGCGCCTGGCGCAGAAGCCCTCCTGATCCGCGCGATGCCCAAGCAACGCTCGCGGCTGAGGAACCGTACCGAGCAGCTCGGCTTCGAGCTCGCGCTCGCGCTTCTGCGCGGGCTCTCCCTTCCCCGCGCGGAAGCGTTCGGGCGCCGGGCGGGCGGTCTGTTCCGGCGCGTGGCGGGAAGGAGGCGCGAGCTGGCCCGCCGCAACCTGACCCGCGCCTTTCCCGAGATGAGCTCTGCCGAGGTGGACGAGCTCTCTCAGCGCGTTTTCGCACACTTCGGTGGGGTCGCCGCCGAGCTGCTCTGGAGCCTGGGCGAGACGCAGGAGGCGCTTCTCTCCCGCGTCGAGATCGAAGGCGAGGAGCGTGCGCGGGCCGCGATGGCCGCGGGGCGCGGGCTCTTCTTCCTCACGGCTCACCTCGGCAACTGGGAGATCGGCGCCCTCGTCACGGCGAGCCTGGGCCTTCCGCTCACCGTCGTGGTGCGCCCTCTGGACAACCCGTATCTCGAAGAACGGCTCAAGAGCTTCCGCGAGCGGAGCGGCAACAGCGTGCTTCCGAAGGCGGACGCCGCGCGCGAGATCCTGCGTGCGCTTCGACGTGGCGGGGCGGTGGGCATCCTGACGGACCAGCACGCGCATCCGCCAGACGCCGTCGTGTCGACGTTCTTCGGTCGTCCCGCGTCGACGACGTCCTCGCTCGCCCGGCTCGCCGATCGCACGGAGGCGCTCATCCTCCCCACGTTCGGCATCCGCACGGCTCCGGGCCGCTACCGGCTGATCTTCGGCGAGCCTCTCGACGTGCGCACGCTGTCTCCGGAGGAACGCACGGTGCCGGCGCTGACGGCCCGTGTGAACGCGATCAGCGAGGCGATCATCCGCCGCCATCCGGAGCAGTGGCTCTGGCTGCACAACCGCTGGCGGCTCGATTGAGCGCCCGCCGGAAGGAATCGCTGCCTCATAAATGAAACGCCCCGGCACGAGGCCGGGGCGTCGAAGCTCGGGTTGCTGGCGAAATCAGCGTTACTTCTTGACCTCGGCGGTAGGAGCGGCGACGACGACAGGAGCGGTCTCGTCCTTCTTGGTCTCGACCTTCTTCACGGACTTCTTGGTCTTCTTCGTGGCGGTCGTGGTGCC
>JBDSFL010000607.1:0-4120 GCA_039919545.1 Thermoanaerobaculia bacterium
GCGGACGGCGGGGCCGCCCGATTCTGCGCCAACGGCACGCGCTGCGCCGCGCGCTTCGCGTTCCTGAAGGGAGAGGCGGAACGCGAGATGGCCGTGGCGACGGGATGGGGTCTGATCGGCGCGGTGATCCGCGCGGATGGGGACGTGACGCTTCGCCTCCCCGAGACCATCGAGCCCGGCCCGTCCCTCGACACCTTCGATCCGGAGGGGCGGCTGCTGGAGCCGGAGGCCGTGTCGCTGAGCGTCGGCGTTCCCCATCTCGTCGTCTTCACCGCTCCGGAGGTCGAGGTGGAGACGCTGGACGTGGCCGCGCTGGGCCCGCCGCTGCGGCGGCATCCCGGGCTCCCCGACGGCGCGAACGTGAACTTCGTCTCCGTGCGCGAGGGCTCGCGGCTTTCGGTGCGTAGCTACGAGCGGGGCGTCGAGGCCGAGACCCTGTCGTGCGGCTCGGGCGTGGTGGCCGCGGCCGTGGTGGCCGGGCTGCGCCGCGGCCTGCAACCCCCCATCGCAATCTCCACCCGCTCCGGCACCTCGCTCGTGGTCGATTTCGTGTGGGACGCGGGCGTGGCGCGCGACGTTTCCCTCACCGGCGAGGCGCGGCTCGTGTTCGAGGCGACGTTGACGGACGAGGCGCTGTGAGCGGAGAGATGCGGCCATGAAGCAAGAAGCCACGAAGCCATGAAGCAATGAAAATCGTGCGGCTGCAATTTCCCGACGGGCCCGGTTTCGGCGAGTGGGAGAAAGACTCCGACCTCGTTCATCGGCTGCGTGCGGCGCCCTGGGAGACGCTCGGGAGGGCCGAGCGTACCGGCGAGGCGGTCGAGGCGCACGCGGCGTCGTTTCTCGTCCCGGTCGTTCCCACGAAGATCCTCGGCATCGGGCGCAACTACCGCGCGCACATAGCCGAGCTGGGCAACGAGCCGCCGAAGGAGCCGATGGTCTTCCTGAAGACTCCCTCCTCGCTCCTGGCGCACGGGGGCACCGTGCTCCTTCCCCCCGAGGCCGGACGCGTCGACTTCGAGGGAGAGCTCGCGCTCGTGATCGGACGCCGTGCCCGGCACGTGCCCAAGGAGCGCTGGCGCGACGTCGTCTGCGGCATCACGTGCGCGCTCGACATCACCGCGCGCGACCTCCAGAAGCGGGACGGCCAGTGGTGGCGCGCCAAGGGATCCGACACGTTCTGTCCGCTCGGCCCCGTCATCGAGACCGAATTCGATCCGGCCGACCTGCTGCTGGAGACCCGGGTGGACGGAATCCTCCTGCAGTCCGCGCGCACATCCGCGATGCTCTTCGACGTCGCGACGCTGATCGCATTCGTTTCGGCGGCCGTCACGCTGGAGCCGGGGGACGTCATCTTGACCGGCACCCCCGAAGGGGTCGCGCCGCTCGTGGCCGGTCAGCGGCTCGCGGTCACGATCGAGGGCGTGGGCACGCTCGAGGCGACGGTCGATTCCGCACCCGCGCCGCCGCTCTGATTTTCGGCTCGTCTGAATCCGGGCCCGCGGAATCAGGCGGACGGGCCGCTTTCGGTGGCCGACAGCGCAGCGAGCAGCTTCCCCGGCAACCCGCCGAAGGAGCCCGAGGACATCGTGAGGACGACGTCTCCGCTGCGCAGCCGCGGCACGAGCCGCGAAACGATGAGGTCGGCGCCCGCCGCCGCGAAGGCCTCCACGCCGGAATCGTTCAGCTCCCGCGCGAGCCGTTCCACGTCCAGCGCCCCGGCACCGCCCGGACGTTCGAGCCGCGACGCGTGGTAGGCGGTGCAGAGGACCGCGCCGTGGGCGCGTGAGAGGCCCTTCAGGTAAGCGTCGAGAAATTCGGCGCGTCCTCCCGTGATCGATCGGGGCTCGAAGACCGCCCAGAGCCTCCTCCCGGGATAGAGACGCCGCGCGCCTTCCACCGTGGTTGCAACCGCCGTCGGGTGATGAGCGAAATCGTCCAGCACCGTGACGCCGCCCGCAACGCCGCGCTCCTCGAGCCGCCGGCGCACCCCGCGAAACGTGGCCAGCCCCGCAGCCAGCTCGGGCGGGGTGAGGCCGAAGGCGAGTCCCACGCCCGCAGCCGCGAGCGCGTTGGCGATGTTGTGCCGGCCGGCCAGCCGCGTGCTCACGGGCGTCAGGAGGCTGCCCCCCTGCCGGAGGTCGAAGCGCGTGCCGTCGCCGTCGCGCACGATGTTCGTCGCCGAGAGTCCGGCCCAGGCGTTGGTGTCTTCGACCTGGGTGTCATCCGGGGCCGCTCCGTCCTCCACGCGATAGAGCACGACGCGGGCGCGCGCCGAGGTGAGCACGGCGCGCACGTGCGGATCCTCTCCGTTGGCAACGATGCAGCCATCGTCCGGCACGAGCGCGACGGCGCGCGCAAAGACGGCCTTGATCGCGTCGAGGTCCGCGTAGAGATCGGCGTGATCGAACTCGATCGAGGTGATCACGAGCGTGCGCGGCGCGTAGTGCAGGAACTTCGGGCCGAGATCGGCATACGAAGTCGAGTACTCGTCTCCTTCGACCACGAAGGCGGCGCCTGTCCCGAGCGCGCAAGGCGCCGGGAAGTTCAGCGGCTCGCCGCCGATCAGGAAGCCGGGATCCCGTCCCGCCGAGGCCAGCAGCCAGGCCGTGAGCGCGCTCGTGGTGGTCTTGCCGTGGGTCCCCGTGATGACGACGGGATGACGCCCCGCGAGGAACTCGTCGTGGAGCGTCTCGGGCATCGAGGCGAGCGGCAGATCCCGACGGAGCGCCTCCACCAGCTCGGGGTTGTCGCGTCCCGCGAGATTTCCGACCACCACCCGGTCCACCCGCTGTGGCAGATTCTCAGCGTGAAAACCGGGGCGGACGTCGATACCGAGCGCGCGGATCCGATCCGACATGGGGGGGTAGAGGGTGAGATCCGAGCCCTCCACGCGCTCGCCCTTGGCAATGAGAAGCCCGGCCAAGGGGGCCATGGCGGTGCCGCCGAGGGCGATCAGATAGAAGGTTTGCTGGGCCCGGGCCACCACGGGCGCGGAGTTTGCGTTAGCGGTCCGGAGTCGTCAACCGTGCCGTATTGGCTCCGAGGCCGCTCGACTTCTATACTCTTCCCCTTGTCGCCTAACGACCGGGTCCCGCGCCCGGATTCAAAGCAGGAGGACCCGTTGAAAAAGGATTCGCCCATGGAAAAGAGAGATCGCGTCATGAATACGTTCGCCGCCGCCCTCGCCCTGGCCGCCGTCGGCTTCTGGAGCGCCGCGAGCCCCGCCAACGCGCAGACCGAGAAGAAGAAGGAGGCCAAGCCGGCCGCCGGAGCTTCGACGGCCGCGCCCGCGCCGGCCGCTCCCGCCGCGTCGGCCGCCACCGCCGCCGATCCGAACGGGCCGAAGCTCGTGCTTCCCGAAGACAAGAAAGACGTCGGCATCGTGGCCAAGGGCGAGGCGATCAAGCAGGTCTACGTCGTCAAGAACGCCGGGAAGTCCGACCTGCACATCACCGACGTGAAGCCCTCTTGCGGCTGCACGGTTCCCGACTTCGACAAGGTGATCAAGCCCGGCGGCGAAGGAAAGATCACCCTCACGGTCGACACCAAGAACTTCCAGGGCGCGATCTCCAAGACGGCGCTCGTCATCTCGGACGACCCGACGACGCCCCAGGTCACGCTGTTCCTCACGGCGAACGTGAAGCCCTACATCGAGGCGCAGCCGTTCGGATTCTTCCGGATCCAGGCCCTCACCGGCGAGAGCGCGACCTCCGAGCTCGTCATCATGTCCGACGAAGCCGACTTCAAGCCCTCAAAGGCCGAGGTCACGCAGTCGTACCTGAAGGTCTCGATGGTTCCCGTGGCCGAGAAGGACCGGGTTGCCGGCAAGAACCCCAACCAGTACAAGCTCACGCTCACGACCGCAGTCGATGCGCCCGAGGGTCTCCTCGGCGGCTACGTGAAGGTGACGACCGGCCTGAAGAAGCAGCCCGAGTTCGACATCGCGATCTCCGGCTATATCAAGCCCACCATCTCCATCTCGCCGCTCACGGTGAACTTCGGAAACTTCGATCCGAAGGGGGATGCGGTCAAGCGCAACGTGATGATCGTGAACAACAACGTGAAGAACGAGACGTTCTCCGTCACCAAGGCGGCCACGTCGGTCCCCGGAATCTCG
>JBDSFL010000636.1:0-2615 GCA_039919545.1 Thermoanaerobaculia bacterium
TGCGGCCTCCTTGGGGCGGCTCCTGGGACCGGCCGCCCGTGTGCCGGGCCTGTCTCCTGACTGGGTGCTGGACGTTCCGATCGGCGGCGTGGCCTCCTGGCCGAGCAGGCGCACGGCGACGAGGGCCGAGGCACCGATCAGCATCGAGGGCAACAGCCGCCGGAAGGACGCGAACAGTGAGGCTCGCTTCCGGCCCCAGAAAATCGCCAGGCGCCACCGGAGCGTCCGGGCGATCGCCACGATCCATCGGTTCAGGTCTCGGAGGAACCCCGCTGCGCGGACGCGCGCGCGGCGGCGGGGGAGCGGGGGCACGGCCGCGGCGGCGAGCGCCGGCGCGCCATGGGGTGCTGGAGGACTGCCGGACCCGCGCGGGGTCCTGACGTCGATCCCGATCTCCTGGAGGTAGTCGAGGTGCTCCGGGGGTGGCGAGATGCGGCTCACGGTCGCCCTCCCTCACGGAACCAGCGACCCGAGCGACGCGGTCGGGCTCGTGCCGGCGGCGAGGGAGCGCGTGAGCGTACTGCCGATGGCGGCGAAGAACCGCCGCAGCTCACGCCCGTCCGTGCAGCGATAGGCGTGCGCCGGGGACGTCGCGAGCTCGCGGAGGAGGGCCTCGTCCGCGTCGGTGCCGAACGCCACCGTGACGACGTCCGCGAGGGCCTTCAGCTCGTTCGCAGGTTTGCGCGGGTCGCCGACGTTGGGGTGGCCATCCGTGAAGACCACCACCACGGGGCGGGCGGCCTGCGCCTCGTCGCGCAGGCTCGGTGGAGCCGCCCGGACGATCGCTAGGGCGTCGGCCAGCCCGGCGGCGAGGTTCGTGCTGCCGCCAGCGATGAGCGGCGGGAGCTTGCCAAAGAGTCCGTCTGCCTTCGCGGGGGACTGGACCACCGCGGACGCGCTCGCGAAGTCGACCACGGCGACCCAGAAGGCACCCCGGTTCTCGGTCCGGGCGAGCTCCTCGACGAGGGAGCTGCTCGCGGCGCTCGCGTCCGATGCCTTCTGGCCCGCCATCGAGGTCGAGCCGTCGCGCACGAGGACGGCGAGCTGCTCCCTCCGGGGCAGCTTCGGGCGGACGAGGCCGCTCGCGAACGTCGCGAGCTTCGGCGGGGCCTGGGTGGGATTGAGGTGCTGCGTCATGCGGTCCTCCTTTCGCCTACGCGACCGTCTTCATCGGGACGGTGCCGCCGGCCCCGACCGTCGCGACGATGGACGCCGCCACGAGCGCGGCGGCGCGCTGGAGCTCGGCACGATCCGGCGCGTCCGAGATCGCGATCTCCATCCCGTTCGCGGCCCGCACGAGCTCCTGCAGGGTCGGCGTCGGCTGGCAGACGGCGTAGAAGAGGAGCTGCTTGGCGCGGATCGCCTCCCCGATCTCGGTCGCCGACATCCCGCTCTGGGACGGCTTCGACTCGTCGGTCAGGAAGCTCACGAGTGCGCCCCGCGCCGTGCGCGAGTCCATCGGCCACGGCACCGTCTGCAGGAAGTGCAGGATGCCATCGAGGTGGTGCTCGGGCGCGTCCCCCCCGCCCGCGTACGTGATCGCGCGGATGTCGGCGAGCGCCTGCTCGGGCGTGCCCGCGCTCGTGTGGAGGACCGGGGCCTCCCCGTAGTCGAGGTCGCCGTGCGTCCCGACGTAGACCGTGAGCCCCTTCGCCTTCGCGCCGATCGCCTCGAGGAGGACCTCGCTCGACGTCGCGATCCCGCGGCGGAAGGCGTCGGAGGACCCCGTCCGGTCGATTTCGATCCCGAGCGTGACTTGGACGGGGAGCTTCATGCGGGGTGCGGGCGTGAACGTCGGCGCCCCGCTCGGCGCGAGGATCGAGGCCCCGCGGCGCAGCGAGGTGGCGCCCCGACCAAGCGGCGCGCCGCAGCTCGGGCACGCGGGTGGGACGGTGCCGGTGAAGACGGCCTGGCAGGAGACGCAGCTGGTCACGCGGCACCTCCGGTGAGTCGGGTGTTCTGGAACATGGCAGCTCCTTTCGACGTGCGATTCCCCGGGTCTCGCCCGGTGGAGCGCACATTGAAGCGGCTGCCAGCACGTGCCTGTCACACCGTCGAAATGACGTGCTGAAGGACTTTCTGGAGACCATGCCTGTCCAACACCCGGTGCTCCGCTAGCACCCGATCCGACGATCACCGGCTCTCTACGGTGCCGCCCTCGCTGCCGGTCAGCCAGCCCCGTCCGGACCTTCCGTCAAACGCGGGAGCGAGGCCCGACGTGTTGCCGTCATGCCAGACGCAGCCGTGCATCCTTCCGAGATCTCGTCGATCCAAGGAGGACTCAAATGGACCTTCAACAAGCCTCTCAGTCGTTCATGAGTTTCTGCCGAGAAACGAAGAACCTGTCTTCCCACACGCTACGGGCCTATGAACTTGATCTGGGGAGCTTCGTTCGCTTCGCTGGGCCTCGTTCGACCGTTGCTGGTTGCACGCGAGAACACGTCCAGCGCTACGTCGCGCACCTGAAGGACGCTCGGCGCCTGGCAGCCGCGAGCGTTCGTCGCCATGCGGTCACGCTCCACCTCCTCTTTGCCTGGCTCTCCGATCAGGGGCATCTTGAGTCGAGCCCCTTTCAGGGTCTCCGTCTTCGGATCCAGCTTCCGCGTCGGCTCCCG
>JBDSFL010000645.1:0-5987 GCA_039919545.1 Thermoanaerobaculia bacterium
AGGACGTTCACATCGAGGAAGACCTCCTCGGGTGCCGTGAGCGCGCCCTTCTTGCGGCAATGGATCGGGTACTGCTTCCCCGCCTCCGTGCGGCTGTAATACCACCAGCCGTTCTTGCGGTAGGGCACCGAGAGATCGGTCTCCTTGATCCGACCCAGGATCTCCTTGTAGAGCCTCTCCTGGAGCGGCTCCGTCCCCTTCATGAAGGCGTCGGCGTAGGTGTTCTCGGCGGCGAGGTAGTCGCGCACCTCGAGGCTCGTCTTGTCGCGCAGCCAGAAGTAGTCGTCCGTCAGCTTCACGTCGTGCAGAACGATCGTGCGGCTGAACCGGGGAGCGACCGGAGGAGCCGGCAACGCATCGGTGCCGAGAGCGGCCGCGGAGGCCAGCAGGAAGGCGAGAACGGAGGAGGGAGCGAGTGGAAACCGCATGGAGTCTCCTTCAGCACAGCCGGTGAATGCAGGCGAGCTTACCCGAAGGGCTGCCCGAGGAATGACGAGCCCGTGACGAGAATCACTCCGCTTCCGAGCCGGCGGGATCGTAAGATCGTGCGACAAAAAGAGGGGGCCTGAATGAACCGCACGTCATCTCTGCTCGTGGGCGCTGTCGCCATAGCATCGCTTCTCGCCGTGGCCCGTGCCGAGGCGCAGCCCTTCGACGGCTATCTCCGGTTGGAGGGCATCACGACCCCCGGTTATCTCGAGACTCCGAACGCCTCAGCGCTCGACGTCAACGCGGCGGGCAAGCTCACGATCGAGGGCTGGGTCTACCGTTTCGCCAACGACGGCAGCCAGTCCTGCCGCAGCCTCGTCGGGAAGGACTGGCAGACGTCCTACTGGGTCGGCGTCTGCAATGACACCCTGAGGTCGTACGTTCATGGCAACAGCAGCGTCAAGGACAGCGGCACGATTCCCGTGGGCAGCTGGACGCACTTCGCGGTCGTCTCGGACGGTCTGGTGCGCAAGCACTACATCAACGGACGGCTCACCGACACGTTCACGAACACCAGTCTCGCCGTCGGACGCAACTTCCCCCTGCGCATCGGGAGCGACGTGTCGTGGAACTTCCCCCCGAACGCGTTCCTCGACGAGGTCCGCATCTGGAACGTCGCGCGATCCGCCGAGCAGATCCTGGGCTGGCAGAACCATCCCATTCTCGCGTCCCAGTTCGGGCTGACGGCGCTGTACCGTTTCGACGGGAACGGCACGTCGGCGTTCAACGCCTCCCTTTCCGGCACCTCGTCGGGCAATGTGATCTGGGCGAGCACCGCCGCGGCCACGCGCACGCTCTTCGTCCCGGTCGTCCTGAAAAGCTCGTATTCCTCCGAGCTGACCCTCACGAATCGCGGCACCACGGCGGCGCTCGTCTCGCTGACGTACAAGGCGGCCTCCGGCGGAGGCGACGGCTCGCGCAACATCACGATCCCACCCGGGCGCCAGGTCGTCCAGCCCGACGCCATCGAATACCTCCGGTCGCTCGGCCTCGCCATCAGCGACTCGGGCACCCGGCTCGGCACCCTGCTCGTCAGGTTCAGCAACCTTTCCGACGCGAATGCCGCGGCCGTCACCGTGCGCACGGGAACCGACGTGGCCTCCCCCGCGGGCCGAGCCGGGCTCGCCTATTCCGGCATCCCGATCGAGCGCGCCCTCACAGGCCGATCCACGATCGGCGGGCTGCGGCTCAACGGCGCCGACCGCAGCAATCTCGCGGTGCAAAACGTCGGCGGCCCCGGGGATCCGGACGTGACGCTCCGCATCACCGCGTATTCAGGCAACCCCGCTCAGTCCTTCAATAACCCCCTGGCCGACCTCACTCTTCCGCCGGGGGGCTTCCGGCAGTTCTCGCCGGCCGACCTCGCCCTGCCCGATGGATTCCAGGGCTACGCCACCATCGACCGCGTCAGCGCGTCCGGCAAGTACTACGCCTACGGCGTCGTGAACGATCAGGTGAACTCCGACGGCTCCTTCGTCCCGCCGTTCCAGAGCACGCCCGGTGTGAAGGCGATCACCGTGCCCGTCGTGGTCGAGTCGGGAGACTTCCGGACGGAAACGGTCGTGGCGAATCTTTCTGCCGTCACCAGAACCGTGGCCCTCTATTTCTTCTCACCGTCGGCCACGGACGGCGTCGCGTTCATGGGGCTCGAGCTCGCGCCCCGACAGCAATTCATCTACAGCGACACGATCGCCTCGCTGCGCGCCTTCGGCCAGGTCATTGCCTCTCCCGCCGGCGCCGGCGCGTTGGTCGTGGCGGACACGGTGAACGATGCCAGCGATCTCTTCGTGGGCGCCCGCACGTTGAATGCCGCGCCGGGTGGGGGCCGCTTCGGCCTCTTCTATGTCGGAGTGGCCAATGGCGCCAGCGCTCCGGGGATCGCGTGGCTCAACGGCCTCCAGCAGAACAGCGTCAACCGGACGAACACGGCGTTCGTGAACCCGATCAATCTGACCAACGACTCGCTCGCTCTGCGTCTCGAGATCTTCGACGGAGACACGGGCGCCAAGGTCGCGACGATCGACGACGCTCCGGGATTGACGGCTCTCGGCGCCTTGCAGTTCCTTCAGATCAATCGTCTCCTCTCGACGTACGCCCCCGCCGTGACGAACGGCTACGCCCGCATCTCGCGGCTCTCCGGCACGAATTTCCCCATCACGTACGCCGTCGTGAACGACGGCGCCGCGCCCGGAGAGCGCACCGGCGACGGTGCCTTCGTGCCGATGGACCTGCCGCTGCGGCCCGGCGAGTAGCGACCGCAAGCGCTCGGGACGAGCGAGACGCCGCGGACGGCGTGTGTCGTGCTGGACGATAATCCGTCCCGACGCATGACTCTCCCCCGCGGCGCGAAGCTCGGCCCGTATGAGGTTTCCACGCTGCTCGGCGTCGGGGGAATGGGAGAGGTCTACCGGGCACGGGACCTGCGTCTCGGCCGTGAGGTGGCGGTCAAGGTGCTGCCGCTCGCGGTGGGCGCATCCGAAGAGCTGAGGCGCAGGTTCGAGAACGAGGCGCGGCTGATCTCGCAGCTTTCACATCCGAACGTCTGTGCGCTCTTCGATGTCGGGCGGGACGGCGAGGACACGTTCCTCGTCATGGAGCTGCTCGAAGGCGAAACGCTGGCGGATCGGCTGAAGCGCGGCGCGCTTCCCTTCGAGCAGGCGCTGCGAACCGGCATCGAGATCTGCCTCGCGCTCGATGCCGCCCATCGAAAGGGAATCGTGCACCGGGATCTCAAGCCCGGGAACATCATGCTCACGCGATCGGGAGTGAAGCTGCTGGACTTCGGTCTGGCCAAGGCGCTCGAGCAACAGCCCGGCCCGATCACCGATGGGCTGCCGACGCAGGCCGCGAACCCGTCCACGACGCCTGGGACGATCCTGGGCACGCTCGCCTACATGTCGCCGGAGCAGGTCGAGGGGCTCGCCGTGGATGCCCGCACCGACCTCTTCGCGCTGGGCGCCGTGCTCTACGAGATGCTCACCGGAAACCGGGCATTCTCGGGCACGAGCGCGGCGAAGCTCATATCCTCGATCCTCACATCGCATCCTCCGACGGTCTCCTCGGTGCAGCCCATCAGCCCGAAGGGCCTCGACTGGGTGGTGGCCACCTGCCTCGCCAAGGATCCGGCCGCCCGCTTCGAGTCCGCGCACGATGTCGCGCTCCAGCTCGGCGCGGTCGCTCGCGGGGAGCTCGATGCGACCCTCCCTCCCCCGATCGCCGCGGCGCGAACCCGCTGGCCCTGGCTCGCCGCCGCGGCGGCGCTCGGCCTGCTGGCGGGTTTCGCGGTCAGCGCGCTCCGCACTCCCGCTCCGCGCGCCCGGAGCTCCGAAGCGATTCGTTTCGCATTGCCTCCGCCTCCCGGCGCGCGGTTCCGCTATTCCATGGAGCAGACCACGATCGCCGTCTCGCCCGACGGCTCGCGCATCGCCTACGTGGCGATCGAACGAGCGGCCGCGGCCGCTTTCGGCGCCCTGGCGCGCGGCGAGACGTCGCGCATCTACGTCCGCCCGCTCGCAGGGATCGAGGCGCTGCCGCTGCCCGGGACGGAAGGGGCGAACTCCATCTTCTGGTCTCCCGACGGGCGATCGATCGGATTCTTCACCCGGACCCGGTTGATGCGCATCGACGCGGGCGGAGGCGTGGCGGTCGCCATTTGCGAACCGGCCGCGCCGGGCGGGAAGTCGGGCACGTGGGGCATCGCCGATGACATCCTTTTCAACGTCTCGCCGGGCACCGACATCTTTCGCGTCCCCGCCGCCGGAGGCTCGCCCGCACCCTTCCTGAAGGCGGACGGCTCGCGCGGAGAGATCCGGCTCAAGTGGCCCTGGTACCTCCCGGACGGGAAGAGCTTTCTCTACATGGCGTTCCACAGCGACGGTCAGCATCAGCTCATGCTGTCCCGCCACGGCACCGCCCCCGTGACGGTGATGCCGATCCAGGCCCAGGCGCAGTTCGTGGAGACTCCCGGGTCGCTCGTCTTCGTGCGCGACGGGAGCCTGGTGGGGCAGCGATTCGATTGGCAGCACGGCCGGCTGCAAGGAGGGCCGTTCTCCATCGCGGCCAGCGCGCGATTCTTTTCGACGACCGGCTCGGGCGCGTTCGCGGTGGGACGCTCCGGCCTCGTGGTGTACCAGCCTCGAGGAAATTCCATGCGCATGGCGTGGTTCGACCGGACGGGTCGAGAGCTGTCTCCCGTGGGCCCCGTCGGCGAATATCTCGGCCTCGCGATGTCGCGCGACCGACGACGCCTCCTCTTCGAGCGAATGCAGCCGGAGGCCGGCTCCTACGACATCTGGCTCGCGGACCTCGAACGAGGCACGGAGACACGCGTCACCTCCGGTCGCGAGAGCGAGTTCGGCGCGGTATGGCTTCCCGACGGTCGGAGCTTCGCGTACGCGACACCTGCCGGCGCCACGGCTCCGCACCTCCTGCGGCACGACCTGACCACCGGCAAAGACACCGTCCTCGTTCCGCCCGGGCGCTTTCAGTCGACCCAGGACGTGACACCCGATGGACGCGACCTCGTTTACACCGAGAGAAGCGAGCGAGGCTATCAAGCGTTCACGATCGCACTCGCGGGAGGCAAGCCGCTTCCGTTCCTGGAGTCGGTCGAGCGGAAGGAAGGGATCGTCTTCTCTCCCGACGGCCACGCGATGGCGTTCGTCTCCGATGAGTCGGGCGACGACGAGATCTACGTGATCCCATATCCGGGTCCGGGCGAGAAGATTCGCGTGTCGACCGGCGGAGGAAGAACGCCGCGCTGGGACCCCACGGGCAAGGGCCTCTTCTTTCTCTCGAGCGACGGCGTCGTCGTCTCCGTGAGCGTGACGACGATCCCGACGCTCGTGGCCGGGGCTCCGGTTCCGCTCTTCGTCCCCGCCGGCCGTCATTGGCTCGACTTCGCCGTGTCAGGCGATGGCAAGAAGTTTCTGGCCATCGTGCCGGAAACGGTCGCAGACGAGCTTCCCATGGCGGTCGTCTCCGGCTTTCCGTCCGGCCCGCCGTGACGCTCGTCAGGTCCTGGAGTTTTTTCGTCACCGAAAAATCAAATTCGCCGTTCCCGGGCGAAGGTCTCTCCTGAGGAGGCGAGCTTGCTTGCACGAATTCGAAGCGTCTTCCTGTACGCAATTGCCGGCATCGCGCTCGCTGCCAGGCCGCTTCCTGTGCGTGGCGCGGGCCTCGAGCGAATCGTTCCGCAGCAGCTGGCGGAACCCATCGCGGCCTGCCCGACGGCGCTCGAGCATCAGCTGCCGCTGCCGAGCGTGCTCGGCGAGGGAAAGCACGCGGAATTCCAGAAGACGCTCCTCGACTTCCTCGACAGCCGCACCTACCAGACGCTGAACTGGTGCGTCGACAAGGGCGTTCGCGACACGGGTCCGTGGGCGAACGGCAAGTACACCGGGACGCATCCGGCGGTGCGGATCTTCTACTCGCCGAAGATGATGACCTGGCTCGTGAACGGGCGGCAGGGTCCCATTCCCGACGGCGCCCTGATCGTC
>JBDSFL010000678.1:0-5766 GCA_039919545.1 Thermoanaerobaculia bacterium
CGGATACCGGATCGACGTGGGCGAGCGATCGGTCGTCTTCTCCGGCGACACGCGCGCATCGGAATCGCTGATAGAGCATGCGCGCGGAGCAGACGTGCTGATCCATGAGGTGGTCGCTCCCGAGGTCGAGAGGCGGCGCGCGGCCGTGCGGGACCCGGAGCGGATCCAGAGAATCATCGACCACCACACGACGCCGGAAGACGCGGGGCGCGTGTTCGCGCGCGTGAAGCCGCGGCTGGCGGTGTATGCGCACATCGTTCCGTCGCCGACGAAGGCGCAGGACCTGATTGGCCCGACACGAACGACCTACAAGGGACCGCTGGTGGTGGGCGAAGACCTGATGACGATCACCATCGGTGAACGTGTCGTCGTGGGACGGAGCCGCAGGATCCCGGAGTGACCCTGAAACGAGTTACCTGAAAGGGCGGCTCCAGCCGAACGTTCGGGGCTCGGGCTACCGCTTCAGATGCTTCGCGAAGAACGCGACCGTCCTTGCCCACGCGTCTTTTCCGCTGCTCTCGCTCACCCCTTTTCGGGGATGCGTCGGATTGGCGAAGCCGTGGCCCGCACCGGGATAGACCTTCAGGTCCATGCTCTTCCCTGATTTTTTCAGGGCCGCCTCGAACGCACGAGCCTGCTCCGGCGACGGGCCCTTGTCGTCGGCTCCGTAGTTTCCGAGCACCGGTGCGGTGATCCGCGCGATTGCTTCCGGATCCGTGGGCGGCAGGCCGTAGTACGCCACCACCGCCGCGAGCTTGGGGTCGTCTGTTGCCAGAGACAGCGCGTAGCCGCCTCCCATGCACCAGCCGATCACCCCGACACGATCCGGCTTGACGTCTGGCCGTGCGCGAAGGAGGGCGAGCCCCGCCTTCAGGTCGCGCACGGCGCGTTCGCGCGGTAGACCCATCATCAGCTGGTGTGCCGTGTCCGAGTCGTCCGCCACCTTGCCGCGATAGAGGTCCACCGCCAGCGTCAGGTAGCCTTCCTTTGCCAGCGCGCGCGCCTGATCCTTGATCCAGCCGTCCACGCCCCACCATTCCTGGATCACGAGCACCGCCGGGAACGGTCCCTTCCCTTCGGGCATCACCAGCAATCCGGACGCCTGCTCGCCGTCGCTCTTGAACTGGATCGTCTCCTCCGTCGCTTTGACGCTCGCAACGACGCTCGCCACCGTCGCGGTCGCGACGTTCGCAACGAGCGCGAGGGCCAGTATCGACAGGAGCCGGACCACCCGGGGCGAATTTGCATGCTTGTGTTTCATCACGCCTCCCACTCACCAATCATGAAGCAGAGCTCGGGTCACTCGTGCCGTGCCGTTCCTCGATTCGCACACGCGCCGAGTACGCGGGCACGCCCCCACCCGCATCCACCACGCCTCCCGGGATCAGGATGTTCCCTTCCGGGTAGTGGACCTGCAGATTTCCGGGAGCGATCGGCGCCGGAAAAGCGCTTCCCGCGAAGCGTCCGCACGCATTCACCAGGACCACCGGATCGCCCTTCTTCAAACCCAGCGACTCCGCTTCGGCCCGGTTGATCAGCACGGCATCGCGCGGGGCGCCGTTCAGAGGATCCCTTTCCGCGTAGATCAGCGAATTGAACTGCTTGCCCCGCCGCGTCGTCACCTCGAAGACGCCCGGTTCGCGCCGCAGGCTCGGCAGGGCCACCACGGCGAAATGCGCTTTTCGGTCGGGCGTCGGAAAATCCCCGTCGATGCAGAGATGCCGTCCGCCGTACTGGAAGGCATCACCGGTTTCCTTCAGCGTCTCGATGCCCGCGTAAAAAGGAATCACGCGGGCGATCTCCTCGCGGATCGCCCAGCCCGTTTCGCAGCCCAGCAGCCCGGCGCTCTCCGGCCTCACCGCCGCCGCCAGATCGCGAAGGATCCGCCACTCCGCGCGCGCCTCCCCCACCTGCCGGGGGATCTCCGGGCTGAACATCACCCGCCGTTCGGTGCTCGTCTCCACGCCACCGTCGTCCTGCTCGTAACGCGTCTTGGCCGGCAGCAGGATGACGTCTCCCTCTCCGTCGACGAGCATCTGGTCGTTCACGAGGATGTCCTGATGCACGCGCAGCGGAACCCGGGAGAGCGCCGTCGCCACGTGCCGCGGGTCGGGGAGGTTCTGGAGGAAATTTCCACCGACGCAGTACAGAACGTCGAGCTCCTTGCGGAAGGCCGCCTCCACCATCTCCGTCGCCTGCAACCCACGTCCGCTGGGCACCTCGAAGCCGTAGTGCGCGGAAAGCTCCGCAGCCGTCTCGCGATTGATCGGCTTGCCTCCCGGGAAGGCCGTCGAGTAAGCGCCCATCTCCGCGCCCCCCTGAACCGACGAGTGGCCGCGAATCGGAACGAGCCCGGCTTTGTCGCGCCCGACGTAGCCCTGGCTCAGCCCGAGGTTCAGGATCATCGAGACGGCGTCGGCGCCGAACGCGTGCTGCGTGATGCCCATGCTCCAGACCAGGACCGCATTCCGCGAGGCGTGGATCAGCTCCGCGAACTCCTGCATTCCCTCACGGGTGAGGCCGGAGTCGGCTTCCAGAACGGCCCAATCCAGCTCGGCCACTCTTGCTTTCAGCGCCTCGAGCCCATCCGTGTGTTCGCTCACGAAGGGGGAATCGATCCAGCCCTGCGACAGCAGCACCTTCAAGACGCCCGAGAGGAACGCGATGTCCCCGCCCTGCGAGACCGGGAACCAGTAATCCATCATGTCCGTGCCGAAGAGCGCGCTCTCGGCCGAAGACGGAACCCAGTAGCGCGTCATCCCCGGCTCCTGGTAGGGATTCACGACCGCGATCTTCGTGCCTGCCTTCTTGGCGGCCTCGAGGTACTTCGTGACGACGGGCTGATCGTTGGCGGGGTTCGAGCCGAAGAAGACGATCAGATCCGTGCCGATCCAGTCCACGTACGAACAGGTCGACGCACCCACACCGATGGCCGTTTTCATTGCCGCGGTGGAGGGCGAGTGGCAGAGCCGCGCCGCGTTGTCGACCGAGTTCGTGCCCAGAAACCGCGCCACTTTCTGGGCCATGTAGTAGACCTCGTTCGTGACCCCGCGCGACGTGACGAAGAAGGCCAGCCGCTCGGGCGTGGTCTCGCGGATACTCGAGGCGATCTTCGTCAGCGCGTCATCCCAGGTGAGGCGCGTGAACCCCGCCGCTCCGCGCGAACGCAGCATCGGGTAGGGAAGCCGTCCCAGCTCGCGCAGCTCGCGGTTCGTCAGGCGCCTCAGGCTGGCGACGTCCGTCAGGCGCGCCTCGTCCATCGCTGGCATCGTGTTCAGCCGGAGCAGATTCAGCCGCGTCATGCAAAGGTGCACGCCCTCGATGGTCCAGTCGTGAAAGCCCGCGACGCCGAGCGCGCAGCCGTCGCAGACACCCTGGCTCAGCACCTGGTAGGCGTAGCCCAGGTTGTCGCGGTTCTTCCACGCGATCTGGGCCATGTTGGCGAAGTGATGCGGCTTCACCTGGCCGGCGCCGAACGGAATCGCGCCGGCAACCCGCTGCTTCCAGCCCTTCGTCACCCGGTGCGTCGCCACGGCGGCAGACTACACAACGACCTCCCGGACGCGCCATCGATCGCCACGGTGATCCCGGGTTAGAGTCTCGCCATGTGGATCGGCCACCATGCCGTCAGGTTCGATCGTCACCGAACGATGAGGCCTTGATGCGCGCACACGTTCACTCCGCTCTCTTCTTCATTCTTCTTGCCTCCGAGCTTCCGGCGGCCGAGCCCGCCGCGGTCGACAAGTACCTCGCGCAGCAGCTCGAGAAGCGCAGCATCCCCGGTCTCTCCGTCGCCGTGATCCGGAACGGCAAGGTCGAGCTGGCCAAGGGCTACGGCTCCGCGAGCCTGGAGCTGGCCGTGCCCGCGGGTCCGCAGACGGTGTACGAGATCGGCTCGGTGACGAAGATGTTCACCGCGACCGCCGTGCTCCAGCAGATGGAGGACGGCAAGCTCGGTCTCGACGACCTCGTTTCCAGGTACGTGTCCGGGCTGCCGTCGGGCTGGTCCCGCGTGACGCTGCGTCATCTGCTCACGCACACCTCCGGCATCAAGAGCTTCACCAGCGTGCCGAAGTTCCAGAAAGAGGTCGAGAAAGACTACACGCCCCGCGAGCTGGTGGCCCTCGTCGAGGGAACCCCGCTCGAGTTCCTTCCTGGTGAACGATGGTCGTACAGCAACACGGGCTACGCGCTGCTCGGGATGGTGCTCGAGCAGGTGAGCGGAAAGCCTTACGGCACGCTCCTCGAAGAGAGAATTTTTCGGCCGCTGAAGATGACTTCCACGCGCGTGAACGACCGGGCCTCGATCATCAAGAATCGCGCGGCGGGCTACACGCTCGAGCAGGACAAGCTGCAGAACCCCGTGCCGACGCGGCTCTCGCAAGCCTTCGGCGCCGGCACCCTCGTCTCCACCGTCACCGACCTCGCCCTCTGGGACGCGGCTCTCTCGAGCGAGAAGTTGCTGAAGGCTTCGTCGCTGGCGCAGATGTGGACGCCCGCGCGGCTCGCGGACGGCTCCGAGGCCACCTACGGTTTTGGCTGGGGAGTGAATGCCGTCGCCAAGCATCGCGTCCTGACGCACGGCGGCGGGATCTCCGGATTCGGAGCCGACTTCCTCCGTTTCCCCGACGACAAGGTGACGGTGATCGTTCTCATGAACACCGACAGCGCTCCGCCCGAAAAGATCGCGGCCGGCGTCGCGGCGCTCTACCTTCCCGATCTCGCGGCGGCGGATCAGCCGATCGCGGACGACGATCCGGCCACCACCGCCCGCCTGCGCGCGATCTACGTCGAGATCACGCGGGGTGAGGGACAAGCGGCGTTCACCCCCGAAGCGGCGCGGGCGTTCTATCCCGAGCGCATGAAGAGCTGGTCCAGCTTCCTCGGTCAGCAAGGCGAGCTCGAGAGCTTCGCCCTGCTCGAGACGAAGGCGAACGGCGGGGTCACCGTGCGGACCTATCGTGTGGCGACGAAGAAGTTCACGGCCTCGGTGCTCTTCTCGCTCACGGCGCAGGGGAAGCTCGCCGACTTCGCCGTCCATCCGGAGTGATCGCCATGGCGAAGGAATACGATCGCGCCTACTTCGAGAAGTGGTACCGGCACCCACAGACGCGCATCGAGCAGGGAGCCACGCTGGAACGCAAGGTTCACCTGGCGGTCGCGGCGGCCGAGCAGCTGCTGGGCCGTCCGCTCCGGTCCGTGCTCGACGTCGGCTGCGGCGAAGGCGCCTGGTATGCCCCGCTCCTGAAGCTTCGTCCGCGGCTTCGCTATGTGGGCCTCGACCCGAGCCCTTATGCCGCGAGGCGATTTGGCCGCACCCGAAACGTCGGCTCGGGAACGTTCGGGGATCTCGCCACGCTCCGGTTCGAGGAGGCATTCGACCTCGTCGTCTGCTCAGATGTTTTGCACTACGTGGTGACGAAGGAGCTGGACCGCGGCCTCGCCGGCCTCGCGGAGATGCTGGGAGGGATGGCCTACATCGAGGTGATGACGATCGAGGACGACCCGATGGGCGATCTCACCGGCTTCCACCGTCGGAGCGCTGCCTGGTATGCGGCGCGATTCCGGAGAGCGGGCCTATTGCGCTGCGGCATGCATTGCCACATCGGGCCGCACTTCGAGGGAACTATTGCCGCTCTCGAACGCGCGGAGGTCTGATTCAGTCCGTTTTTTTTCTCGTTCGAATGGCATGGCATATGCTATGTGTGAGCTGCATCAATAAGCGCCCCGGGAAACGTCCCCACAGAAATTGGAGCTTTTTCATGA
>JBDSFL010000035.1:0-4821 GCA_039919545.1 Thermoanaerobaculia bacterium
AAGGGAGTGCGCGACCAGGCGGCCTTGGAATCTGCGGTCGCGCGGCCCACGATGAGCTTCGGCGGAGATGATCTCTACCCAGACCTCGCGACCAAGGCTGCTGCCCTCATGCACTCGCTCGTCATGAACCATCCGTTCGTCGATGGGAACAAGCGGGTGGGCTCGATGGCTGCCGAACACTTCATCGATCGCAACGGATCGACGCTGATGGCGGCCGACCACGAACTGATCGAAGTCACCATGGCCACGGCCCGCGGCGAGGTCCCCGCCGAGGCGCTCGCGATCTGGTTCCGCCAGCGCCTCGTCTCGGTCGACCGCTGAAGCTCAGGCCGCCGGGGGAGCCGGTGCCGCGGCCTCGTCCACGCCCGCGTTCTTGATCGCCTTGGTGGCCACGCGCGCCACGAACGCCGTCACGACGACGGCGATCACCGCGCCCGCGATCTGCACGATCTTCTTCGTGCCGCTCGCATCGCCCGCCGCCGCTCCCGCAGCCGCCGAGCCGAGATAAACATAGGCGAACGTGCCCGGCATCATTCCGAAAAACGAAGCCAGCACGTAGGGCAGCGTCTTCACACCCGTGAGGCCGAAGGCATAGTTGATGAACGTGAACGGGAAGATGGGCGCGAGGCGGACCAGGAACACGATCTTTGCGCCCTCTTTTCCGATCGCCCGATCGAGCGCGCGGAACTTCGCGTTCCCCGCCGTCATCCCCTCGACCTTCTTGCGCAGCACGGTGCGTGCGAGCAGGAACGAGAGCGTGGCGCCCAGCGTCGCGCCGACGACGACCACGATCGTCCCGACGCCGAGGCCGTAGATCGCGCCCGCGCCCAGCGTCAGCACCGAAGCCGGCACGAAGAGCACGCAGCAGACCGCGTACACCAGAGCGAACAGCACGTAGCCGAGGAAGCCGAGCCCTTGCACGTACGTCTGGAAGGACTTGAGCCATTCGCTCACCGGCAGCGTCTTGAACAGGAAAACGAGCCCCACGATCACCACGAGTCCGATCACGATCGCCAGGACGGGCGACTTCTTCTTCGGTGCATCGGCGGGAGCGGTCACGGCGTCGTTCATCGTCTGAGCCATTGGTACACCTTCGTCAGCTTGTTCTTCGTTTTGGGGGAGAGCTTCGTCCGCATGAACGCGCCGCCCAGCGCCGCGTTGCACTCGCCGAGGGTCGGGTAGGCATGAATGGTGTTGTAGATCGCGTCGAGCGGCAGGCCGTTCTTCTTCGCCAGCACCAGCTCGGCCAGCAGGTCGCCCGCGTGCGGATGCACGATCGTGGCACCCAGGATCTTCCCCTTCGGATCGGCCAGCACCTTGGCGAAGTAGTCTTCGTACTGGCCATCGCACACGGCGCGATCGTTGTCGTCGAACATCACCTTGAACACGCGGTGCGGGATGTTCTTCTCCTTCGCCGTCTCCTCGTTCATTCCCACGTGGGCGATCTCGGGCTCCGTGAACGTGGTCCACGGGAGGTTGCCGTAGTCGCACGCGGCAGAGCCGGGGAAGAGGGTGTTCCGGATGATGATCTTGGCCTGGTAGCCCGCCCAGTGCGTGAACTGGTAGCCCCCCGCCACGTCGCCGATGGCCCAGATGGACGGGACGCTCGTGCGGCACTTGGCGTCGGTCTCGATTCCGCGGTTCGTGAACTTCACGCCCACGCCCTCGAGGTTCAGGTTCTCGATGTTGGGGCGCCGCCCGGTGGCCACCAGGATCTCGTCCACGGTGATCGTCGTCTCCGGGCCGTCCTTCGGCTTGAGGGTGACCACCTTCTTGCCGTTCTTCAGCTCCACCTTCGTCGCCTTCGTGTTGTCGAGGATGGTCACGCCCTCGCGCTTCAGCCCCTTCACCAGCACCGCAGCGACGTCCGCGTCTTCCTTCGGGCAGATGTGCGGCGTGGACGAGACGATCGTCACCTTCGAGCCGAGGCGCGAGAAGGCCTGGCCGATCTCGGTGCCGATCGGGCCTCCGCCCATGATCATGAAAGTCTCCGGCAGCTTGCGGCACTGGAACACCGACTCGTTCGTCAGGTAGCCGGCTTCCTCGAGCCCCGGGATCGGGTAGATCATGGCGCGCGAGCCGGTGGCGATGACGATGTGCCGTCCCTTCACCACCTTGTCGCCGATCTCGACCTCGTTCGCCGAGCGGAGCCGTCCCGGCCCCTGGAAGATCTCGACGCCGAGCCCCTCGAAGCGCTCGATGGAGTCGTGCGGGGCGATGTGCGATTGACAGCTCAGCACGTAATCCATCACGGCGCCGAGGTCTTGCGGGCCAGGGTCTGTCACGCCCTTGATGGCGTAGTGCTTGGCTTCACGCGCGTGCTGGGCAGCCTTCGCGGCGCGCAGCAGCGCCTTCGACGGAACGCAGCCGAAGTTCAGGCAGTCGCCCCCCATGGCCTTGAGGAGCTTGCCGTCATGCGTGTACTCCAGCGCATGCTTCTCCGCCAGCGCCACGCGGGCTCCGAGCCCTGAGCCTCCAGCGGCCACGACGAGTCCACCGGACCCGGCGCCGATCACGACGAGGTTGTAGCTTTCCATCGAAAGTCGACTCCTGACTCCGCCTTGCGGCGCGTGAGCTTTACCTGGGGAGATGATGATTGAAACCGATCATATTCCAGGGAGCGGGCATTCCCGCGCCCATTGCTATGATTCCCGCGTCCCGATGTCCCCAAAAAATGTGATCCTGCTCTCCTGTACGTTGGCCATCGCCTGTCCGATCACTGCGGGCGAGCCTTCGGCTCTGAAAGTCTCGGAGATCAAGGTCTGCCGCGAGATGGTGGACCGCGAGTGCCGCGGCCCCGCGACGAGCTTCAAAGCGGGCACGCAGAGCGTCGCGTTCTTCACGCGGGTCGACGGCGCCACCGGCGACGGCTTCGTCGAGCACGTCTGGAAGCGCGACGGCAAGGAAATACGCCGCTCACGCCTGCCGATCAAGGCCGGGAGCTATCGCGCCTGGACCACCAAGCGCATCGCCGGGATGAGCGGTGCCTGGAAGGTCGAGGTGCTGGACCCGGTCGGCCGTTCGCTCGGCCAGCTCGACTTCGTGGTGGAAAAGGGGAAGGACGCCGCCGATTCGAAGCCTGAAGTGCCGGCGAGCGAGTAGAGGGGCGACTGGTTCGAATCCCGGGCCCATGAAAGTCCGCGGACGGCCACCTTGACGTCACCGGGCGGCTCGGTTATCTTCCACCGCCTCCGCAGACCTCGAACGGAGGGGAGTCCGCTCCCGTTCTTTCTCACTCGTCTCCCGCTTCGGGGAGGTTAGCTCAGTCGGTAGAGCGTCTGCTTTACACGCAGGATGTCACAGGTTCGAGTCCTGTACCTCCCACCACTTCCCCTCCGAAGCCAAAACAGTCGATCATCGCGGGGTCGTAGCTCAGTTGGTTAGAGCGCAGGCCTGTCACGCCTGAGGTCGCGGGTTCGAGCCCCGTCGGCCCCGCCACTTATCGAAGGTCGAGACGAACCGAGAAGTCGAAACTTCACATCAGGCCGAGGCCGACGGGACTCAGAACCCGCGACCTGGGGGGTGTGGGGGATCCGCCCCCACAATCAGATCCGCCGGTCTCCAGCGCGCCCCACGCGAAGCGTGGTATTCGCATCGCTAGCGATGCGGGGCGGGCGGGTTCGAGCCCCGTCGGCTCTCGTTCCGGTGCTCTGGTCCGGACTCCGGTCCGCACTCCCTAACACCGCCTGTCCGACGTGCCGTTCTCACCGCGATTCACGATCTCGAGCGCCATCGCGATTCATCTCACGAAGATCGAGCGGGCGAGGGGATTTCTGGAAGGGGCCACGCTCTCAGCAGAGTGGCTTCGCCGGATGAGCCAGCAAGCGCTACTCCTCGAGGCGCACCACACGACCCTTATCGAGGGAACACACCTGACCATCGATGAGTCCTCCCGGCTCTGGTTGGGCGAGCCAGTTCCCGAGGCTCGACCAGACGACGCACGCGAGCTTCTCAACTATCGCGACGCATTCACCCTGGTGTCGGACTACATCGCAAGCGGCGAGCCTGTCACGGAAGGGATGATCCGTGAGATTCACTAGAGACTCGTCGCAGGAGTGCGCGGAGGCGAAGGCGGCCCGGGTGTCTACCGCAAGGTGCAGAACGCCGTGGTGAACAGTACGACCGGAAAGGTCGTGTACATGCCGCCGGCGCCGCTCGACGTCCCGCCTCTCATGTCCGATCTGGTCGACTGGCTGAGACAGGAAACGATCGTTCATCCCGTGCTCGTCGCCGGAATCTCGCAATTCCAGCTCGTCCACATTCATCCGTTTCTCGATGGAAACGGTCTTACGTCGCGGTTGCTTTCGACGCTGCTTCTCTACAGGTCCGGTTACGACTTCAAACGGCTCTTCACGATCAGCGAGCTTTACGATCGAGATCGAGCCCGGTTCTGCTCGGCGATTCAAGCGGTGCGCGAGCAGGACATGGACATGACCACCTGGATCGAGTTCTTCGTGGAGGGGCTGGCGACCCAGCTGGAGGAAGTGAAGACTCGCGGCGTGCTGGCGATCAAGAACGACCTCACCGCGCGAAAGCTCGGACTGAATGCAAGACAGGCAGTCGCGTTCGATCATGTCGTGGCGCATGGCTCGCTCTCCCTCGCCGATCTCGAGCGACTCTTCCCGGAATCAAGTCGGCGCACTCTTCAACGCGATCTGACGGGAATGCTCGTCAAGGGCGCCCTGATCGATGTCGGAAGCTCGGCTGTTCAGCGACAATTAGAACTACGGGGTGACGACAACTAGAGTTACGGGGTCGGACTGCTCGTAACTGGCTGGATTAAAAGCATTAACCCGACCGGAGGGTTTATTGGTTTCAGTT
>JBDSFL010000046.1:0-10075 GCA_039919545.1 Thermoanaerobaculia bacterium
AGCTTGTTTCCCGTCAGCGCGATCTTGTCGGCGTTCACGACCACGACGAAATCGCCGGTGTCGAGGAACGGCGTGTAGTGCGCCTTGGTCTTGCCCGTGAGGTGGCGCGCCACGAAGGTGGCGAGGCGGCCGAGAACCTTGTTATCGGCATCCACCACGATCCAGCGGCGGCTATTGTCGGAGATCTTTGGGAGCGGCGTGCGAGTACTCACGGGATCAGACGTCTCCGGTCGTATCGTTGGGGGAACGCCCCAGAGGGACGCTCCAGCGGATAAATCCGGGGCGTCCGATCGGCCGATGCGCGAGTCGAGATCGCGACGACATCGAAAGACCGAGCCCCGAGGGCGAAGGGAACGACTAGGGTACCTGAAAACATACAGAGACCGGGAATACGAGAGTTCGCACCTGCTTGGCAGACCTTCCACCCGAGCAGAGCCGCGAAACTTACTTTACGGCTCGTCGCCTGTCAAGCGGGGGTTGCCATGAAAGGGACGACTTGCCGCCTCCGGGCGCCACGGCTACCCTTCGCGTCCCGTGCCCATCATGACAGCAGCAACTCCACGCACCGATCTGCCAGCCCTCGACAAGTCCTCCTCGGCGATCCGCGGGATGTTCGGAAGGATCGCGTGGCGGTACGACTTGATGAACCGCCTGGTCTCCGGAGGCCTGGACCGGAGCTGGCGGATGAAGGCCGCGGCGGCCCTCGCGTGCGCGCCCGGCGAGCGGGTGCTCGACGTTGGCTCGGGCACGGGGGATCTCGCCCTCGCGCTGAACCGGCAGGCGCGGGGCGGCGTGCAGATCACCGCGCTCGACTTCACCTACGAGATGCTGAGCGTGGGACGAACGAAGTTCTCTGGAGCCGCCGCCCGGATCCCGGAGACGGCCGCGGACGGGCTGCGACTCCCCTTTCCAGACGGCGTGTTCGACGCGGCGATGGCGGCCTTCAGCGTGCGGAACTTCGCCTCGCTCGGCGCCGGCGCCCGCGAGATCCTGCGCGTGCTGAAGCCCGGCGGCCGGCTGCTGGTGCTCGAGCTCACCCCCGCGCCTACAGGTCCTCTCGCTCCCCTGATCCTCTTCTGGAGCCGCAGGGTCGTTCCCGCGCTGGGCGCATTTCTCGCGCGAGATGCCGGGGCGTACCGGTACCTTCCGGATTCGGTGGGGCGCTGGCCGCGTCCCGACGAGCTCGCGCGTCAGTTCGAAGAGGCCGGCTTCGAGCGGGTGTCGGTGCAGCTCCTCACGTTCGGCATCGCGGCGATTCATCTGGCCATCGCACCCGTCGCACCTCCAGCGGGCGCGGCGCACCCGGAGAGCAATACATGAACGCGCTCCCTCTCGACGGCAAGCGCGTCGCCGCGGAGATGCGCGCCGAGACCGCCGCCGCCGTGCGCGAGCTCGCGAAAGCGGGCATCGTCCCGGGTCTGGCCGTGGTGCTCGTGGGAGACGATCCCGCGAGCCGGGTCTACGTGCAGAGCAAGGGGGCCGCGGCGCGGGAGGCGGGCATCCTCGAGCGCACGCTGCGCTTTCCCGCGGACCTCGAGGAGAGCGCCCTGCTCGCGACCATCGCCGACCTCGATGCCGACGAGAGCATCGACGCCATCCTCGTCCAGCTGCCGCTGCCCTCCCACATGAAGACGGCGCGCATTCTCGAAGCGGTCGATCCCGCCAAGGACGTGGACGGTTTTCATCCGCTGAACGCGGGCAGGCTGATGCAGGGAAAGCCCGGCCCCGTTCCGTGCACTCCGGCGGGCATTCTCGAGATGCTGCGCCGCGAGAACGTGGAGATCGCCGGGAAGCACGCCGTCGTCGTCGGGCGTAGCGACATCGTCGGAAAGCCGATGGCGCTGCTGCTGCTGCACGCCAACGCCACCGTGACGATCGCCCACTCGAAGACCCACGATCTGCCGCGCGTCTGCCGCGAAGCGGACATCCTCGTCACCGCGCTCGGGCGTCCCGGCTTCGTCACCGGAGACTTCGTGAAGCCGGGCGCGGTCGTGGTCGATGTGGGCATCAACCGCATCGAGCGGCGCGACGAGCTCGAGCGTTTCTTTCCCGGCGACGCCGCGCGCCGCGAGAGCTTCGACAAGCGCGGCTACACGCTGATGGGCGACTGCGACCCCGTGACCGTGGGAGCGCTCGCGTCACGCCTCACGCCCGTGCCGGGCGGCGTGGGCCCCTTGACGATCGCGCGGCTGCTGGCCAATACCGTCGCGCTCGCCCGCGCACGCCGCGCCCTGCCGCTTTCCTGATGGCCTTACGCATCGGGCTCACCGGCGGACTCGGCTCCGGGAAGAGCACCGTGGCGGCGCGTCTACGCGAGCGCGGCATCCCGGTCCTCGACGCCGATCGCATCGTCCACCATCTCTACGAGCCGGGGCACGAAGGGGCGCGTGCGGTGGCCCGGTCCTTCGGCCCGGAGTTCCTCACCGCCGAAGGGACCGTCGACCGCGCGAAGCTCGCGCTCCACGTGTTCCAGGACGGTGCGGAGCTGAAGCGGCTGAACGCGCTCGTGCACCCGCTGGTGATCGACGTTCAGGCGCGCTGGTTCACGAATCTGGAGTCCGAAGGGGCGCTGCTCGGCGTCATCGAGGCCACCCTGCTCGTGGAGAGCGGCGGGCGTGAGCGATACGACCTCCTCATCACGGTCTCGGCGCCCGAGGAGCTGCGCCTTCAACGGGCCGCCGCGAGAACGCACGGGGTGCGCGTGGACGATCTGCGGGGGCGGATTGCGGGACAGCTCCCGGACGAGCAGCGTGAGGCGGTGGCGGACGTCGTGATCAGGAACGCCGGCACTCTCGAAGAGCTGCTGGAGCAGGCGGACCGCCTCGCGGCGACGCTCCTCGGATTCGCCGAGAAGCACGCGGCGACGCAGCCCTCGTAGCGCTGGCTCGCCCGCTATTTTCCGTCGGCGAGCCAGAGCAGCAGCGTCCCGTCGGGAAAGGACTCCCGCTTCCCGATCGGCAGCACGCTTTGCAGGTATCCCTCTTCCGGGCCGTTGCGCGCCTCGGGATGGATGACGATCGCGAGGACCTGGTTCTTCAGGAACCAGGCGGGCCCGTCTCTCTTGTCCCGCGCGACATTCGCTTCCCAGTCCCTTATCGGCCCGTTCGGCTGGAGCAGCGTGTAGAGAACCGGGGGCTCGGCCAGGGCCTGCCAGAGCTCCTTGGTCGTGCGGGACACGCTTCCCGCCAGGATCGGATGCCCGTGCACCGTCTGGCCGAGCAGCTGGCGCGAGTCGGGCTTGCCCATGATCCCGAAACCGTCTCGCACGCCGAACGGAACTTCCAGGACCGCGAACGAACGTGGGTCGCTGGCGAGACGGTGATACACGTCGGGCACGGCCGCCGTCATGAGCGGCATCGGCGCCGGAAAAAATTCGATCACGAGAGCAGCGGCGAGGGCGAACCGCAGCGCGCGGGAGCCGATCCGGTCCCAGCCGAAGCCGGCCAGCAGGCCGAAGCCGAGCATGGCGGGAATGGCGTGGCGCCCCGGCACCCGCAAATCCCTGAGGAACGGCAGCCGTGTTTCCAGCAGGGTCGGGAGCGGGATGCCGGTGACGAGCCCGCCGATTTTCAGATGGGCGCCGAGGGCGAGCAGGAAAAAGAAGAGGGCGATCGAACCGCCAAGCATGACAGCCCGGGTTGCAGTCGCACGTCGCAGCAGCGCCAGGATCGAGAGCCCCAGCACGGTGAACCCGATGAACACGGTCGCCTCCTGCGGCACGGCGCGCGAGGGACCCATCAGGGCATCGAACAGCGGCGTCAACGCCCGATTCATGAAGCTGGGACGGAGAAAGTCGACGAGGTTTCCCGAGAAGAGGTCGAGATCCTTCGGGTTGGCCAGGCGCGCTCCCCCGCCCTCCGCTGCCATCCAGTTCACGATGAAGGGCACAGAGCAGACGAGCGCGACAGCGGCCCCCACGGCCAGCGAGACCGCGTGCGCCGAACTCCGGAGCCGGCGCCAGGACACGAGAGCCGTCAACGCGAGCAGCTCCAGCGCATAGACCGTGTACGTCTGGTTCGTGTAGAGCGCTCCCACCAGCACGAGTCCCAGCGCCACGCCGCGCGAGAGGCGCGGAGAGTCGATCAGCTTCAGGAAAAGCAGCAGGGCCGCGGGCATCCAGGCGGTCGAGATCAGGTCGAGATGCCCCACGTAGACGTGAGAGAGCACAGCGGGAGAGAAGGCGAAGACCGCCCCGGCCAGGAAGGCTCCGCTCCGCGAGGCGCCGAGTCGCAGGGCGCAGGCACGCGCAAGGAGGCCCGAGGCGATCAGGTTCGCGAGCAGGATCAGGTTGAAGGTGAGGGGAAGCGAAAGGATCGTCTGCAGCACGATTCCCAGCACGCCGAGCAAAGGCGCGGAGGTGTTGCGCCAAAGATTCACCCCGTGCGGGTAGAAGAGGTGAAGCGTCTGGAAGGGGCTCTGGTGGAGGTCGACGATCGCGGTCCGGAACCACCAGAAATTCCACAGGCCCGCCGGCGTCTCGGCGTAGAGGATGTTTCCCTTGTACTCGTTGGCGCCCGGGCAGCTCGTGCCGAGATGAAGGAGAAGGGGCCACGTGGCGAGCAGCGCCAGGACGCCGTAGCCGAGCCAGGCTCCTGCCGTGCGGGCGAGAAAATGCCGACGCGGGGCCGTAGAAACGTCTGCCTCGTCTACCGCGATCTTCGAGGTCCCGCTCTTCCGCTCGCCATCCCCCCTTGCTCTCTTCACGAACGCTCGCGCGCGCGCGCACGCGCTTCGGCCAGGAGCTCAAAAGCCGCGGAGCGGTGAGACCGGGAATTCTTCTCGCGCGGGCTCATCTCGGCGAAGGTCCGCTCCTGCCCGAGCGGCACGAACACCACGTCCCAGCCGAATCCCTGCTCTCCGCGCGGCTCGCGGGCGATGGTGCCCTCCACCCGGCCCATCACGACCAGCGGCTCGACGTGCTCTTCATCCGGCCACGCGATGGCCAGCGCGGAAACGGCGGTCGCGCTGCGATCCGGAAATGGATGCAGCATGCGGGCGAGCCCCGCCTCCCCGACCGACTGCGTGACCCACTTCGTCAAGGGGCCCGGAAAGCCGTTCCACGCGACGATCGAAAGGCCCGAGTCTTCGACCAGGACGGCCCTGCCGAGCCGTGAGGCCGCGTCGCGCGCCTTGGCCCGCACGACCTCGTCGAACGAGAGGGACTGAACTTCGTTCAGCTCGAGGGCGCGAATTTCCACCGCGCACCCCAGCAGCTCGGAAGCCTCGCGGGCCTTGCCGGCATTGCTCGTGACGAAGACCAGAGTCTCAGTCAGTGGGCTGCTGCTGGCTGGCAACGATGGGGGCCAGGGGAACGCCATGCATGTCGAGCCGCACCCGATACGCCGGCAGCCCCTTGCGCAGCCCCTTCAGGCGGATCTCGCCGAGAGGCTCGAACTGAAAAAAGTCGGCCGCCTGCTTGGCGGTCTCTTCGCCCACCACGATCTCGTTCGGCCCGGCGATGTACTCCTCGAGGCGTGCCGCGATGTTCACCGTGTTTCCGAGGACCGTGTAGTCGACGCGCTTGTCCGAGCCGATGTCGCCGACGACCGCGTTCCCCGTGTTGATGCCGATGCGAACCGCGACACCGTGCTCGCCGCGTGCGACCCGTTCGGCATTCCAGGCCACGATGCATTCCACGAGCTTGGCGGCGGCCGCCACGGCGCGGCGCGGGTGATCGGCCTGCGGAATCGGCGCGCCGAAGAACGCCATCACCGCGTCGCCGATGAACTTGTCGAGCGTGCCCCCTTCGGCAAAGATCGCATCCGCGGCGAAGGTGAACACGGTGCCGAGAAACCTGGACAGGGCGTCGGGCTCCATCGACTCGCACGTGGTGGTGAAGCCGACGATGTCGGCGAAGAAGACCGTGACGGGGCGGATCCGCACCTTCTCCACGGCCTCGGCCGAGTCGGAGGCGATCTCCTCGACGACGCCGGGCGAGTGGTATCGCGAAAGACGCTCGCGGATGCGCTCTTCCTTCTCGATGCGTTTCTGCAGGCGGGCGCGCTCGATGGCGACCGCCGCGAAATTGCCGAGCGCGGTGAGGAGGTCGAGGTCGTCCGCCGTGAAGGTGCCCACCTTGAGGGGCGTGTCGACATGCAGGGCGCCGATGATCCGGTCACGGTTCCAGAGCGGCACGCACATCGCCGAGCGGATCTGCTGGATGCGGATCGACTGCCCCGCTTCGAACCGGCCATCCGCCAGGGCGTCCGACGTGAGAACGGCGACGCGCTCACGGACGACCGTGTCGACGATGGTGTGCGAGAAGGGTTCGGTGATCTCGACCCCTTCCCGGCCGCGTTGCCGGGCGAGCGTGGGGACGGGACGTTCGTTCTCGTCGAGGAGCACCACGACGGCCCGTTCGATCGGCAGGAAATCGAAGAGGAGATCCACGACTTTGGCCAGGATCTCGTTCATCTCCCGCGCGACGATGAGCGTCTTGGCGACCTGGACGAGGATCTCGAAGATCTTGCCGCGCGCCACCGGCGACGCGAGCCTGCGGCCCGACATCGTCATGCTCACGTCGGCTTCCGCCGGCGCCACCTGATCGAGGTTGAAGTCGCGGTTGAAATCGGCGATCGACCTCACGAACGTGGACGTCGATTCGCTCGTGCTCTTCACGGGCTTGGCGCCCACCTGGACCTCTTCCTTGACGGTCAGGGTGAAGGTGCCGATCGTGAGCACGTCATTGACGGAAAGCGGAGCCTGCGTGACGAAACGCCCGTTGATCTTGATGCCGTTGGTGGAGTTCTGGTCCTGCACGACCAGACGATCCTTCTCGCGGCGGATCACCGCATGCTTGCGAGACACCGAGAAATCGTTGAGGACGATCTCGTTCTCGCTCGAACGCCCCAGCGAGATCTCATTCCCGCTCAGGCGGTAATGATTCGGTCGGCCCTCGGCCTCGTAGAGCAGCTCAAGCATCGAAGACCCCTCGGATTATAGGGGCACGGCGCGTTCACCGTGCGACGGGCGGTCAGCCGGAAACCGAGAAACGGACGCGGACCACCTTCCAGACCGCGACCGGCCTTCCCGCGATCCGGGCGGGACGGTAGATCCACCTCCCCACGGCGTCCACGGCCGAAGCGGTGAGACCGAAGGGCGCCCCGGAGACGATCTCGACCCTTCCCACCCGGCCGTTCGGCTCCACCACGACGCGCAGCACGACATCGCCGCCCACGCCGGTGCGCCGCGCGATCTCGGGGTAGCGCGGCTCGATCCGCGACATCAGCTGCGGGGGCTCGGCGCCCGCCGGAAGCGACACGAGCGGTTCTTGGGACCCGTTTGCCTCGGGCTCCCCGTCCGAACGGTCGGCCGAGTGCTCGTCGCGATCGGTCTGCCTGCGGGCGATCTCGGCGCGGCTCCGCGCCGCGGCCGCCACCGCCGGGTCGGGCAGCGTGACGTTCGTAGCGGCCGAGGGCAGCAGGCGAACCGAACGGGCGGGCACGAACCCGAGCACTCTTCCGGGCAGCCTCACGCCGTAGAAATCATGATCGGCCAGCAGCACTTCCACGTCGTCGCCGTCTTCCAGCTCCCCCCATCGGGCGGAGCCGTAGGCAGGCGCCAGGAGCACGGGACAGGACTCGACGGCACGACCCCGCTCGAGCGCGAAACCCGAAACCTCGCCGGCTCGTTTCTCGCGCGCCGCGCGATCGGAGCTGCGCTCGAACGTGTCGCTTTCGAGCCAGACGTCTTCCCCTCGGGACCGCGAGACCTTGAAGAAGCCGTCTTTCCCTTCGAGCACCCGCACCTCGGCGCCGCGCACCAGCGTCGCGATCACCGGGCTCTTGCCGGACGGACCGCTGCGGGCGGCCGCGCGTTCCACCGTGACGACGCCGCGATCGGAGACGCCGGCCGCCTTCTCGCGGGTGGGCCCGGACCGGCCGCACGAGAGGGCTGCGACGGCGATGAGCGCCCCCGCGTGCCGCCCGGGAAAAAAGCTCGAGCGCGCCCGCACCCGCGGAGCCTAGCTCATCAACGTGGCCAGGATCGCCTTCTGCACGTGGAGGCGGTTCTCCGCCTCGTCGTAGATCACCGAACGAGGGCCGTCGCAAACTTCCGCCGAGACTTCCTGGCCGCGATGAGCGGGGAGGCAATGCATGAAGATCGCATCCTTGTCCGCGAGCGCGAACATCTCGTCGGAGACCGTCCAGCCGGCGAAATCCGCCACGCGCTTCTGCTGCTCGGCTTCCTGCCCCATCGAGGCCCACACATCGGTGTAGATGACGTGCGCCCCCGTCACGGCCTGCTCGTACGACTGCGTCACCAGCAGGGCCGTGCCTGCCGCCTCCGCATCGGCCGCCGCCATCGCCACGACCTGCGGATCAGGCGCGTAGCCCGCCGGCGTCGCGATCGCGACGTCTGCACCCACCTTGGGGCCGCCGTACATCAGCGAGTGCGCCATGTTGTTGCCGTCGCCCACGTACGCGAGCTTGAGACCCTTCAGGCTGCCGAATTTCTCCGTCATGGTGAAGTAGTCGGTGAGCGCCTGGCAGGGGTGAAGCAGGTCGGTCAGCCCGTTGACCACGGGGATCGACGCGTACTTCGCGAGATCGGTCACGGTGGCGTGCGCGAAGGTGCGCGCCATGATGCCGTTCACGTAACGCGACAGCACGCGCGCCGTATCGGAGATCGGTTCGCCGCGTCCGATCTGGATGTCGCGGGAAGACAGGAACTGCGCCAGGCCGCCGAGCTGGAACATGCCCGCCTCGAACGACACGCGCGTTCGCGTGGACGACTTCTCGAAGATCATGGCGAGGGTCTTGCCGGCCAGCGCGGTACGGTAGTCCTGCGGCTTGGCCTTCATGGCGGCGGCGAGATCGAACAGATGCGCGACCTGCTCGGCCGTGAGGTCGTGGATCGAGATCAGGTCCTTCGGAAACATCAGAGACTCCTCGCCTTCTTCTTTTTCTTGCCCTTGCTCTTGCTCTTCTTGCTCGTGGCCCTCCCCGCGCCGCGCGCCGGGGGACTGGGATCGGGGCGGATGAAGGTGCCGCTGTTCCCGAGCAGCGCCTCCTTGATGTGCCGCGCATCGGTGATGAGCACGGCGCTGCCGCCTGCTTCGACGAAACGGATCGAGGCATCCACCTTCGGCCCCATCGAGCCCGCCGGAAACTGTCCCTGCTTCATCAGGACGCGCGCTTCGTTCACGGTGAGCCCGGCGATGGCCTCTTCGTTCTTCTTGCCGAAGTTCTTGACGACCCGAGGCACGCCCGTGAGCACGATGAAGAGGTCGGCCTTGAGCTCGGCGGCGAGCAGCGAGGACGCGTAGTCCTTGTCGATCACGGCCTCGACGCCCCGGAACGTGCCGTCGCTGCTCCGCACCACGGGAATGCCCCCGCCGCCGGCCGCGATCGTGACGGTGCCGCCGGTGACGAGCCGGCGGATCACATCGAAATTCAGGATGCGCTTCGGCTTGGGCGAAGCGACCACCTTGCGAAACCCCCGCGAGGATTCCTCCTTCATCGTCCACCCGCGCTCCTCGGTCAGCACCTTGGCGCGAAAGCGATTGAAGAAGGGTCCGACGGGCTTGGTCGGGTTCTGGAACGCCGGATCATCGGCATCCACCTCGACCTCGGACAGCAGGGTCACGACATCCTTGGAAATCTTCCGCCGCACCAGCTCGTTGCGGATCGCGGACTGCAGCAGGAATCCGATCGAGCCCTGGGTCTGAGCAACGGCGACATCGAGAGAGATGGGCGGAATCTGTAGCACGGACTGCTCGACCTGGATCAGGATGTTCCCGACCTGAGGCCCGTTCCCGTGAACGACGACGAGCTCGTACCCCTGCTTGATGATGTCGACGAGCCAGACCGCCGCCTCGCGAGCCAGCGCCTCCTGCTCCTCCTGAGTCCCATCGGACTCTTTGGGCAAAAGAGCGTTCCCGCCAAAGGCAACGAGAGCAATCTTCGGAACAAAGCCAAAAACAACCTGTTCCATCAAATTTCCGTCCTCAGCGAATTTCCAAAGCTATTACCCGTCCAAACCGAATTTCCGAACCCAATTCCCATCCCCGGCAAAATTCCGAAACTAATTCCCGTCCAAACCGAATTTCCGAAACTAAACAATTGCCCGCACG
>JBDSFL010000102.1:0-3024 GCA_039919545.1 Thermoanaerobaculia bacterium
GCCGCTTCGGGCGATCGCGCTGCGCAGAGCGATTGGACTGTGGAGAGCGGTCGGGCTTTGCAGAGCGGTCGGGCTGCCCAGGGCGATCGGAGACTGACGGGCGGTCTGTCTGCCTGGGGCGGCCGGGTCGTTCCGTTCGTGTGTCGCGCCGCGGTGTCTCCGGACGGGGGCGCTCGTCCCGAGGTCTCTCGTCCCGAGGCCGCGCGTTCATGCCGGGCCTGGTGTCGGGACGTGATCGCGAATCCGTGCGAGGCGACGCCGCCGCGGGCCGCGCGTCCGTTCGCTTGCGAAAATCCATTCCGCGATTCGGCTCCGTTCGATGTGCTCTGTCTCCACCGGGCCGGCTCGGCGCGCCACGAAAGCCTTCCGGACGAGGACTCGCGGTGGAGCGAGGCGGGGGCGCCCCCGCCGGGCGTGTGTAAGGCCGACGCGGTGGGGTGGCTGGACTCTCGACGACCGGGGGCGGCGGAGACACCGCGGGCCGTGTGCCGACCAGCGGTCGTGCCGCCGTGCCGGGCCGCGAGATGTTCCGCGGGCGTTTCGCTCGCAGCAGGGCCAGCAGCTTCAGGAAATCGGCGGGGGGCGGAGACTCGACGACAGTGACCTTGCCGTCCGGCCCGGTCCAGCCGAGGCGACCCGCGTGCAGAGCCTGGCGCGGAAACGGAATGGGGAACGCGGGATGATTTGGATTCCTGTAGACGGGATCTCCCACGAGCGAGTGGCCGGCGTTTGCGAAGTGGACGCGGATCTGGTGCGTGCGTCCGGTATGCAGCTTCGCTTCGATCAGGGTGGCGATGCCGAACCGCTCGATTACCTTCCACTCCGTGACGGCTCGAATTCCGGCCTCGCCGGGGCGGGCCACGCCGCGACGCCGGTCCCCGCGATCCTCGACGAGATCGCGATCGATGATGCCGGAGTCGGGCTGGATGTCTCCCTCGATGACCGCCTGATAGCGACGGTCCATCGAGTGGGCGCGGAGCTGGGCCTGGAGGGCCACCATCCCGCGGCGGCTGCGCGCGAAGACGAGAATGCCCGACGTTTCCTTGTCGAGCCGGTGCACCACGCTCACGTATCCGCGTTCCTTGTGCTTGCGGGCCACGTAGGTGCTGACGCGCCCCAGCAGGGTCTCTTTCTCCTTGGCTTCCGTGGGGTGGGTGAGGAGCCCGGCAGGTTTCATGACCGCGATCGCGTCGTCATCCTCGTAGAGCACGACGAGCTGCGTCCGGACGTTTCGCTCGATCTTCTTGTTCACGTCCCACTTGATCGTGGAACCCTGCATCACGAGGGCTCCGGGATCCCGCACGACGGTGCCGTCCACCAGCACCTGGCCTTCCGTCACGGCGCGCTTCAGCCGCGTGCCGGAGATTTCGGGATGGAGTAAGGCCAGCTTTCGGACGATCCGAACCAGCCCTGCCGGTTCTCCCTCAGTTTTTTCGCTCACGTCCTATCGTCGCACGACGGCGGGTAGACTCGCCGGGTGAGCCGAATGCAACCGAAAAAGCAGGACCTCTTCGCCCGCCGCCGCGCCCGCTTCCTGGCCGGAATGAAGGAGGGCGTTGCCCTGTTCATCGCGTCTCCGGAAGCCTTCTTCGGGCACGACACCGCGTATCGCTACCGGCCCGATCCCGACTTCCAGCACCTCACGGGCTTCGCCGAGCCGGGGGCGATCGCCGTGCTGGATGCGGATCGGAAGGTGTACACGCTGTTCGTCCGGCGGCGCGACCGTGTGCGCGAGAGCTGGGAAGGGAGACGCGCGGGGCCGGAAGGGGCGGTCGCGGATTTCGGCGCCGACGCGGCCTATCCCACCGAGGAGCTGGCCGAGCGGCTGCCTGAGCTGATCCGAAGCGCCTCCGTGCTGCACGTCGCGCTCGGGATCTCTCCCGATTCGGATCGCCTCGTGCTCGAGCTGCTGGCGCGGTTCCGCCGCGAGGCGCGGGACCCGCGGCGCGGACCTTCGCTGCTGAAGGACCCCACCGATCTGCTTCACGAGATGAGGCTCTTCAAGGAGCCGGAGGAGGTCGCGCTGCTCGAGCGATCGGCGGCCATCGCCGCCCGTGCGCATCGCGACGCGATGAGGCTCGCGGCGCCGGGACGATACGAATACCAGCTCGAGGCCGTGATCGAGAAGCGATTCAAGGCCGAAGGGGCGTCCGGGCCGGCATACAGCACCATCGTGGGCTCGGGCGAGAACGCCACGATTCTTCACTACGTCGAGAACCGCCGGCAGATGCGCGGCGGGGAGCTGGTGCTCGTGGACGCAGGCTGCGAATACGAGGGCTATGCCTCCGACATCACGCGCACGTTCCCGGTTTCGGGAACGTTTTCCCGGGTGCAGCAGCGTTTCTATGAGGTCGTTCTCGCCGCCCAGACGGCCGCGATCGCTGCGGTGCGCCCCGGGACGCCCTTCGACGACGTGCACGCCGCCGCGCGCGACGTGCTCATAGACGGGCTCATCGACCTCGGGCTACTGAAGGGGCGGCGCTCGAGCGTGAAGGCGCACCAGAGCGATCAGCGCTTCATCCTGCATCGCACATCTCACTGGCTGGGACGCGACGTGCACGACCGTGGCCGCTACATGGATGCTTCGGGAAGCTCGCGGCCGCTGGAAGCGGGGATGGTGCTCACCGTGGAACCAGGACTCTACGTGCGCACGGATGAAGCCAAGGTGCCGAGCAAGTTTCTGGGCCTCGGCGTGCGCATCGAAGACGACGTGCTCGTCACCGCCGACGGGAACAGGGTCCTCACCGACGGCGTCCCGCGGCGTCCCGATGAGCTGAGCGAGCTCATGGGACGAAAATAAAAAGGGGTCAAGCTCGAGACGGGTTCACCCGAAATGGGGCCACCCCAGGCTGGGGTCAGGTCCTGATTTTCAATTATAGTGCCTATAATGGAAAATGAGGACCTGACCCCGTGCGCCGGTAGAAACCGGCATGACGTTGAGGGGTGAAAGTCCCCGACGAGAAAGGAATAGCGAACCATCTTGACCCCGAGTCATGCGGTGAAACCGCGAGGCCAAGCCGAAGC
>JBDSFL010000108.1:0-7313 GCA_039919545.1 Thermoanaerobaculia bacterium
GCCGGCGGACCGTCGGACGATTCCGCCGGCGGCGGGGCCGACGTGAGCCAGGAGTGGGGCGTCGTGAAGGCGTCGCTCCGGCAGCAGCTGCTGATCCCCAGCGTGGCCCATACCGGCGGAATCGGGAACGCGTCGTGGCAGACGGACGTGATCCTCCGCAACCCGGAGAGCGTCCCGGTCTTCGTGGGCTTCGAGTTCGCGCCCTCTGGCGGCTCGCGTTCGGGCGACGTGACGAACGGCGTGCTGCTGCTGCCCGGGCAGATTCGCGTCGTGCCCGATGTCGTTCGCACAGTGCTGCATCAAGAGAGCGGATTCGGCTCCGTCTTTCTCGATGTCTCCATCGGCACCTCGATCGAGGCGACGAGCCGCACCTACACCGCGACGACGCAGGGAAGCTTCGGCATGGGCGTTGGCGCCGTGGAGCTCGTCACGGGCGCGCTCCCCGGATTTCCGCTCACGTTCGCCTCGGGCCTGCAGGGGCGCGGCTACCGGACGAATCTCGTTTTGGCAGATGTGAGCGGTCGCGGCGCGCGCGCTTCGCTCCGGCTCGCGAGTCAGCTGCCGAACCGTCATCCCTTGCCGCTCGCGCTCTCGGCACCGGCCTGGGGGCCGATGCAGCTGAGCGCGATCGAATCGACCTGGGAGGACGAGGGGCGGGAGGCGGGCTCCTTCATCCTCGATGCAACGTCGGGAGCCGTCGTGCCCCTGCTCGTTTCGATCGACGACCGGACGAACGACCCGACGTACTTCCCGCCGGATCTCTCGGGGTCGGTCGAGCGCACCATCCCGGCCATCGTTCACACGCGGGGAGCGAACGGAGCCGACTTCCAGAGCGATCTGTTCCTGGTGAATCCCTCGGATCAGACGCACACCGTCACGCTCACGATGACGCCCTGGGACAACGTGCGGGCGCAGCAGGATCTCACGCTGACGTTCCTCCCGTACGAGTCACGCACGATCAAGGACGTGCTCGGGACCCTCTTCGCGCGGACCGGTGTCGCCAAGCTGACCGTACGAAATTTCTGGACGGGCGCGGGGCGCAGCACGGATGCCGTGAGGGCCACCTCGCGCACCTACACGACCGATTCCACCGGCGGCACCTACGGCATGCTCCTTCCCCCGCTCAATGCGTTCCAGTCGGTCGGGCCGGGAGAAGCGCTCACGATCCTCGGCACGATCGGCGGCGCGGGTTTCCGCACGAACCTGGCGCTCGTCGAGCTTTCTCCCGCATGGATCGTCAACAACGTTCCCGCCGCCTCGGTGCGCGTGGAGATCAGCGATGGCCAGGGCGTGATCCGCGATGCCTTCGACGTGGCGGTACCGACGGCCGGAGGCATGCAGCTGAACGATCTGTTCCGGGCGCGAGGGCTGGGAGCCGGTCCGGAGGCGGCGCTCATTCGCGTCACGGCGATCACGGGCCAGGTGGCCGCCTATGCCACCCTGATCGACCAGCTCACCAACGACTCCACCTACTTCGCGGCAGTTCTTGCCGCTCGCTGAACCGAACCGTTTGTAAATCGTTCAGGCCGTCGGGGGCCGGTCCGGGGCTGCGCTGGCCGTGCCGCCGCACGCCTTCTCGACCGCGTTCAGGAGATTCAGGAAGGGAAAGGGCTTCCGGAAGAACGCGATCACGTTGGCCGGGGCGTCCTCGGGCTTGGTGTACGCCGAGATCAGGATGACGGGGATCTCCGAGAAGGAAGGGTTCTTGACCAGCTCGGCACAGAGTTCATTGCCGTCCATCAGGGGGAGGTGGATGTCGAGCACGATCGCCCGGGGGCGCTCTCCCGCGAGGAGCACGTCGAGGGCTTCGCGACCGTTCTGCGCCGTGAGCGTGCGATAACCATCCTGTTCCAGGACAGCCGAGAGCACTTCCCGCGTGCTCGAGTCGTCCTCGACGATCAACACCTCTCGCTCGTTCCCGACCAGCGTCATCCTTGCTCCCGTTCGTTCAAGCAGTAAGCAAATTTCCTGCCCAGCAGGACGCTCCGAAACGAGGAGCAATCCTGCTGCCGTGTCTTTCGAGTCGGGTCGAGCTCGAGGGGAGGCGGGACGACGATTCGATCGTCTCTTTCCGCCCTGCCGAGTCTCGGCGTGGTGTGGCAGAGTGGTGTGCTCGAAAACAGGAGGCGACATCATGCGCAATTTCGCCCTCGCCCTCGCCCTCGGCATCGCACAGCACGCCGCGGCGAGCCCCGGAATCTCTCCGGCCATGGAGAAGGCGCTCGCGGCCCGGATCGAGGTCGTGAAGGGCTGGGCGGCTGAACCCGTTCTCGTGAAAGCCGTGCTTGCGCAGAACGAGGAAGGGCCGATCCCCGGGATGGACAACGCGAAGTGGAAGACCCGCGACGCTCGTGATGAGGCGATTCAGCGCCACATGGTGAGCGCAGCCGGAAGATTCCTGGCGCGGAAGATTCGCGACTCCGGGGGAACCCTCCTGAGGGCGTTTCTCAACGGGGCGCGGGGCGAGAAGGTCGCCTTCAGTGAAAAGACGATCAGCTATCTTCATCAGGGGCAGCCGAAGTTCGACGTCCCGTTCAAGACAGGCAGGGTCTGGCATGGCGAGCCCGACGTCGACGCCATCACGGGAGCGCGGCATATCCAGGTGGGTGTGCCCGTGGTTTCCGGCGGAAAGACGATCGGCGTCCTCGTCGTGGGGATCGACGTGGCCAAGCTGGAGAGCTGACCGCCGGTCCCTTCGAAGAGCGGCACCGCATGAGGCTCTGGCTGCGGCGCACCGGACGATTTCTGAAGTGGACGTGCCTCGCGCTCGCGTTGGCGGTCGCGGTCATCGTGGCCGACGGCTGGACGGCGTTCGGCCACGAGGCCGAGGGGCCGCGCCGCGCGCGCATGGAGCGCTCACCCCAGTGGAAGGACGGACGCTTCGTGAACCCGCAGCCGCTCGTGAACGACGTCGCGGATTCCGTTCTCGGCATCTCACGGCGGAGTCCGGTGTCGAGCCCCACGTCGAAGATCGAAGCGATGCGAGTCGATCCCGCGGCGCTGCGGACGCTCCCCGCGTCGGGTCTGCGCATCACATGGCTCGGTCACGCGTCGACCCTGGTCGAGATCGACGGCGTCCGCATCCTCACCGATCCGATGTGGAGCGAGCGTTCGTCCCCGCTGACGTGGATCGGCCCGCGCCGCTACTGGGCGCCGCCGATCGCGCTCGCGGATCTGCCTGGGATCGACGCCGTCGTCATCTCGCACGATCACTACGACCATCTCGACGAGCGGACGATCCGCGCGATGAAGGCCTGGCGCACGCGTTTCATCGTGCCGCTCGGCGTCGGCGCGCACCTGGCTTACTGGGGAATTCCGGAATCGCGCATCGTCGAGCTCGACTGGTGGGAGCGGACGCGGGTGGGCACGATCGAGATCGTCTGCACGCCCGCCCGACATGCTTCCGGACGGACGATCTTCGATCGGGACAGGAATCTCTGGGCCGGCTACGCGCTCGTCGGGGGCAAGCACCGCGTCTACTTCTCGGGCGACACCGGGCTCTTTCCCGCGATGGCGGACATCGGCGAGAGGCTGGGCCCTTTCGACGTGACGATGATCGAGGCGGGTCAGTACCACCGTGCCTGGCCCGACTGGCACATCGGTCCCGAGCGCGCGGTGCAGGCGCACCAGATGGTGAAGGGGAAGGTTTTCCTGCCGATTCACTGGGCGCTCCTCACGCTCGCGTATCACGGCTGGACCGAGCCGATGGAGCGCGTGCTGGCCGCGGCGAAGACGAGAGGCGTCACCGTCCTCACCCCGCGGCCGGGCCAGAGCGTCGAGCCGGATCTGGACCCGAGATCCGAACGCTGGTGGCCCGAGCTCCCGTGGCAGACTGCCGAGCAGGCTCCCCTGAAGTCCTTCGGGCCGCAGTGAGCGTGCGGCGGGCCCCTACACTTCCAGGCCTGACTACTCTTCCAGATACGTGTAGTGCGAGAGCGCCAGCTCGAACTCCTTGGCGATGGTCTTGGCCTCCGTCTCCTTCACCTGCTTCTTCTCGGCGGCGCGCCTCAGCTGGCGCCAGATGCCGTCGAGGATCTCCTCGCGGTCGTAGTTCATGTACGAGAGCACGCGCTCGCAGCTCTCGCCCGGCAGGAGATCCTGGATGCGCGTGCGGCCGTTCTCGTCCACGACCGCCAGCACCTCGTGCACCTCGCCGAAGAGGTTGTGCAGGTCGCCCAGGACGTCCTGGTAGGCCCCCACGAGGCAGAAGCCGATGTAGTACGGGTTGCCCCGCTTGTACTCGTGCAGCGGGAGAGCTTCCTTGATGTCGCGCAGATCGATGAACTTCTCGATCTTGCCGTCCGAGTCGCAGGTGATGTCGGCCAGCGTTCCCACCTCGGTGGGCTTCTCGCGCAGACGGTGGATCGGGAGGATGGGGAAGAGCTGGTCGATGGCCCAGGAGTCGGGAAGCGACTGGAAGACCGAGAAGTTGAGGACGTACTTGTCCGAGATCATCACCTCGAGGTCCTCGAACTCCTCGGGCACTTCCTTCATCGTCTTCACGTACTTGCGGATGCGGTCGCAGATGTTCCAGAAGAAGATCTCGCCCTTGGAGCGGTCCTCGAGCGACACGTAGCCGAGGTTGAAGAGCGTGAAGAGCTCTTCCTTGTACTGCAGCGCGTCGTGATAGCTCTCGCGCACGTTCTTGGCGGTGATCTGCTGCGAGATGTCGTGCAGCTCGCGCACCACGTGGTTCTCGTCGCCCGAGAGCTTCACCTGCCGCCCTTGCTCGATCTTGTCGGCCACGTCGAGCACGTTGGTGATGAGGACGGAATGGTAGGCGGTGATCGCCCGGCCCGATTCCGTGACGAGGGTGGGGACGGGAACCTCCTCCTCCTCGCAGATCGTCTTGATCGTATAGACGACGTCGTTGGCGTATTCCTGCACCGTGTAGTTCATGGAAGAGTCGAAGGCCGTCTTGCTGCCGTCGTAATCGACGCCCAGGCCGCCGCCGAGATTCAGGTACTTGATCGACACACCCGACCGGTTGAGCTTGGCGTACACGCGGCCGGCTTCCTTGATGGCCTGCTTGATCTTGCGGATATCGGTGATCTGAGAGCCGATGTGGAAGTGCAGCATGACGAGAGAATCGAGCATGCGGCGCGACTTCAGGATGTCGACGGCTTCGAGGATCTCGGTGGTGGTGAGCCCGAACTTCGCGGCCTCGCCCCCCGACTTGGCCCACTTGCCCGAGCCGCGCGAGTAGAGCTTCACGCGCATGCCGATGAGCGGCTTCACGCCGCGCTTCTTGGCCACGTCGAGAATGCGCTCGAGCTCGGAGACCTTCTCGAGCGTCAAGACGACCGTCTTGCCCATGCGGATGCCGTTGAGGGCCATCCGGATGAAGGCCTCGTCCTTGTAGCCGTTCGTGGTGACGAGGCAGTCGGGCCCGAGCTCCTGCGAGAGGGCCGCGATGAGCTCTGGCTTGCTGCCGGCCTCGAGGCCGTAGCCGAAGCGGCGACCGGCGTCGATGACCTCTTTCACGACGACCTTCTTCTGGTTCACCTTGATGGGGAAGACGCCGCGAAAAACGCCCTCGTAGTCGTATTCCTTGATGGCATGGCTGAACGCCTCGTTCAGCTCTCGCACCGTCGACGCGAGGATCTGCGGGAAGCGGACCACCACGGGAGTCGAGGTGCCGCGCAAGGCCACGTCGTCGATCACCGACTTGAGGTCGATGAAGCGGTGCGCCTCCTTCGTGGGGTGCACGAGCAGGTTTCCTTCGTCCGACACGGAGAAGAAACCCTTCCCCCAGTTCTCGATGCCGTACAGCTTCTCGGCGTCGTTCCACTTCTCGGGGACGCGGGCGCGTGCGGCGGATTTCTTGGGACGGCTCGTCTTGGCGGCGATGGCAGCGGCAGTCGGCATGCTGCGGATGTTACGGAAGCACGGCGGCAGGCGGCGTTTTTTTTGCGTGTGTCACGCGAACGCAGCTCACGTCTCCTTCTGCACACTCGACGCGATCGAGCGCGCCATCCCCGAGAAGATCAGCTGGTGAAGGGGATAGAGCACGTACCAGTACGCCAGGCCTGGAAGGCCGTGAGGCTCGAAGAACGCGGTCTGGATCAGCTGCGAGCGCTCGCCGTCTGCCGGCACCGCCTCGAACTGCAGCCACGCGCGCCCGGGCACCTTCATCTCGGCGCGCAGCCGGAGCAGGCGTCCGGGCTCGACGGCCTCGACCCTCCAGAAATCGACGGCGTCGCCGGGCCGGAGCTGGTTCGGGCTGCGTCGGCCGCGGCGCATGCCGACCCCTCCGGCCAGACGGTCCAGGAGTCCGCGCAGCCTCCACGCCCAGCCGGCGTAGAACCACCCCCGCTTTCCCCCCACGCTGGAGAAGACCGAGTAAACGCGGGCGGCGGACGCGCTCACGTCCAGCCGGCGCTCCTCGATGATCATTCCTTCGGTGTCCCGCAACGTCACGCCCTCGGCGAGCCGCGATCGTGCGCCGGTCCAGTTCGTCTCGACGTCGCCTGTACCGATGCGCTCGAGGGCCTGGCGCACCGCCTCGCGGTACGGGATGAGGTCGACGTGGAAGAGCTCCTGCGCGGCCGGGTCGTGAACGATGACCTCGCTGCGCAGCCCCTCGATGAGGGGATGGGAGAACGAGGACGGAATCGGCGTCACGAGGTCGACCCAGTAAGACGAGAGGCGCGGCGTGAGAAAGGGGACCGGGATGAGCAGGCGCTTCAGGCCGCGCTCGGCCGCATAGCCGCGCATCATGTCGCCGTACGTGAGGACGTCGGGCCCGCCGATCTCGAGCGTGCGTCCCGCTGACACCGGCTCCGACACCGACCCGACAAGGTAGTCGAGCACGTTCTCGATGGCGATGGGCTGGCAGCGGGTCGTCACCCAGCGCGGCGTGATCATCACGGGGAGCCTTTCCGTGAGGTAGCGAATCATCTCGAACGACACGCTGCCCGCGCCCACGATGACGGCGGCGCGAAACTCGGTCACGGGCACTCCCGCCGCGCGCAGGACGTCGCCCACCTCGTGCCGCGACGCCAGGTGCGCGGACGTCTGGTCGTCGGTCTCGCCGAGCCCTCCGAGGTAGACGATGCGCGAAACGCCGGCATCGCGCGCGGCGGCGGCAAAGTTCTCGGCGGCGATGCGATCGCGGCTCTCGAACCCCTTGGTTCCTTCCGCCATCGAATGGATCAGGTAGAACGCGGTCGCGATGCCGTCGAGGGCGGGACCGAGCGAAGCGGCATCCAGCGCGTCGCCGCGGCGAATCTCGACACCCTCCCAGCCCCGGCCAGAGAGCCGGCCCGGATCGCGCGCAAGACACACTGTGGGGTATCCCGCGGCAAGAAGCC
>JBDSFL010000121.1:0-7079 GCA_039919545.1 Thermoanaerobaculia bacterium
GCGACAGCACGCTGTCGATCGTCCGCTGCACGTCGGGCCCACCGTTGTAGACCCCCATGACTACCGATACCTTCGGAGTCGTCACGTGGCCACCTCACCTGATGGGATCGGAGTTCGACGCCAACGGTCGACCCAGTCACTTAAGCGACCCGATAGAGTCCATCCCAGAATCGATGTCGCCAATCTGTAGAGTCTGAACTCCCAACGAGTACCACGCAGAGGGCCCGACGCGTCTCGCGCGAGATCGAAAAGTTCTCGAGATTGCACCGAGAGGCCCATCGCCCCGCACTGACGGGCCAAGAGGAAGAGTTCTCGCGCATATCGGCACATATGCTCGTCGTCGGCGGTGATGCCTGCCGCCTTCGCGTGCCGGTAAATGAGAACATGGGCCTGAACGCGCCAGAGCATTTTCTTGCGATCGGCTAGGGAGCCGCCACCGGCACGGGGGCCAGAGTGAGATCGATAGTCGGCAAGAAACTCTGGGCACCAAGATAACTTGGTTCCCAGAAGTGCGATGCGTGAGTCGTATTCCCAATCCTCTTCCTGTCCGAGATCCGCCCAGCTTCCGGCACGGTCGGACACCTCTCGCCTGATGAGCGGGGTAACTGTTTGCCAGCAGCGACCCGAGAGCAGACTCGGAAACAATGTTTCCAGAGCTTCGCCAGTCCTAACCGACGCCGCCCCGTTCCACTCTTGTCCTTTCGCATCCGTTTCTCGCGTCTTGCAGTACGAAACACCGCATCCAACGTCTCTTCGAAGAAGGTTTACCTGGCGTTCAAATTTCCTAGGGTGAATCCAGTCATCACTGTCGAGGTACTGAATGAATTCGCCGCTGACCGCTTGGCGGCCAGCCTCTCGCGCAAGGCCGGGACCGCGATTCTCTTGCCTGATCACGTGAAGCGTTCCCTGATGCAGCTCTTGGAGCTCGCGACAGACATCCGGAGTGTTATCCGTCGAGCCGTCATCGACAACGATGATCTCGATCGGGCGATGAGTCTGCTCGAGCACACACGCCACCGCCTCACGAAGAAGCGTTGGCCGGTTGAACACGGGAATAATTGTGCTAACGAGCCCAGGAATCATCGTCATGCGGCCGCCCGCCGATCTCGCCTCACGAGGTAATGCCGTGACCAGAGGTTCAAGAGCAAGAGACGCCAAGCGATGATGGGGAAGATGCTCAGTGCGTGCGGAAACTTATAGCCCGCGATCGAGCGGTCGAAGTAGTTTTCCATCGCTCTCTGCAGGCCGAGCTGCCTCGTCAGACCTGAGGAGTCCAGGACGACCTCGCGCGCGAACGAACGAAACCCGGGAACCCGGTCCATCCAGCTCGACGCGATCCCAGCGCCGAATTTTGGACGTCGTATGGTCTCGGCTGGAAGCAGCGCGTAACGTTCAGCAACGCGCCTCAGAAGATCCTTGTCCGAACCGCCCCGGAGGAGAAACTCCCTGGGCGTCCGGTACGCCTCCTCGGCAACGCGCACGTCCAGAAAGGGAACGCGTGCCTCGACGCTGGCCGCCATGCTCGCCTTGTCGACCTTCATGTTGTAGTTATTCGGCAGCTGGTAGCGCGTCTCGAATAGACGGACGGCGCTGAATGTGTCGCCTTCCACCTCGTTCCGGAGCGATCGAAATGTCTCGATGAAGGGTCCCAGCTCCCGCCCCCAGCGGCGGCCCGAGTACCCCTGATAAAGCCGCAAGGCTATGCGCAGAAACGAGCCCCCGTTCTGCTGTGCACGATCGGCAGCAAGGAAGTTGCCATAGCCGCCGAAAAGCTCATCCGAGCCCTCTCCGACGAGAACGACCTTCACACCGGCCTCGCGGCATTTTCGATACAGCGGCATCGTCGAGATCAGGCCCCAGTCCCCGAAGAGGTCATCTGCATACCAGATGGCTTCCTCGACTCCGCTCACGACATCGGCCGATGAGATGAGAACCTCTTCGTGCTGCGAGCCGATGAACTGACTCACGAGCCGCGCATGCGGGCGCTCATCGATCTCGGAGTCCGCAAAGCCCATCGTGATCGTCCGGACCGGGCCGTGCTTCGCCGCAAACGCGGCCACCAGACTCGAATCGAGCCCGCCGGAAAGAAGTAGGCCGACTGGCACGTCGGCAACCATATGCTCCTTGACTACTTGGGAGAGCACTCCATGAAGCCGTTCCACCCGGTCTTCACCTGAGCCAATCCTTGAACCTTCCACCTTGGGCGCACTGAAATAGCACCGCGGTGCGTAGAGTTTCCGGCCAGCTTGCCCTGGGCCAACAACAAGAAAGTGTCCGGCCGGTAGCTTTTTCACGCCCTTCAGGCTGGAGCGCTCTGGATCGGGTATGAAATTGAACTCCATGTACTGGCGAAGCGAGCGCGAGTCGATCTCGGCGTGAAAGGAGTCGAGCGCCAGGAACGCCTTGATCTCGGACGCGAAAACGATGCCGCCGGTCTCGCTCGTCCAGTAATAGAGCGGCTTGATCCCCATCGGATCCCGCGCCAGCACCAGCTCGCCCTTGCGTCCGTCCCACAGAGCAAAGGCGAACATGCCCTTCAGCTTGGCGAGAATGGTGATCCCCCATTCCTCATATCCGTGAATGATGACCTCGGAATCGGTGCGGGAGCGAAAGACATGACCCGCCGCGACGAGTCGCGTCCTCAACTCAACGAAGTTGTAAATCTCGCCGTTGAAGATGAGCAGCACGGTACCGTCCTCGTTCGGCATCGGCTGCCGACCCGCTGCACTGAGATCGATGATGCTCAGCCGGTTGTGGACGAGCGCGAGACCCCGCGTGTGATCAATCACCTGGTCCCGATCGTCGGGCCCGCGGTGCTTGATCGCTTCGGCCATGGCCTGAAGCTCCACGTTGCTTCTGTTCGTCCCCGGGTCGAGCCAGCCCGCGATGCCGCACATCAGCTGGCACCCCAGCGGGCGTCGGGACATTTCCGATCCGACATCTCAGGCTCCCGACGTGTCGATGTCACGAGCCCATTCCTGATTTTCTTGATACCACTCGACGAGGCGGCGCACGCCCTCCTCAAATGTTGTCGCCGGGGACCAGCCTAGAATCTCCCTCGCCCGTCCGGTGTGCGCCCAGGTCGCAGGCAGATCGACTGAATTTGTCGGACGATATTCGATGGCCGCCCGCTTTCCGACGAGACGCTCGATCAACCGGATCAACTCCATGAGGCTGACCGGCCTGTCAGAACCGATGTTTATCGGCTCAGGGCCGACTGAAGCGAGCGCCAGGATGCTCCCGCGCGCAACGTCGTCCACATAGGTGAAGTCGCGCGTCTGAGTTCCGTCGCCGAACACGATGACCGGTCGCCCTTCGGAAATCCATTGAACAAACCGGAAGAGGCTCATGTCCGGCCGGCCCGCCGGTCCATACACGGTGAAATAGCGGAGCACTGTCACGTCGACACCGTGCAGGTAGTGGTACGTGTAACAGATCTCCTCTGCCGCCTTCTTCGAAGCAGCGTAGGGGGAAAGCGGATGATCGGTGTTCTGATCCTCCCGATACGGCAGCTCGTTGTGACGGCCATAGAGGCTGGACGAGGAGGCCAGTACGAACTTCGGGACTCCCTGCGAGACCACGAGGTCCAGGAGATTCAACGTGCCGATCACGTTCGTCTCGTAATAGATCCAGGGGTCTTGAACCGAAGGCCGGATGCCTGCGCGCGCGGCGAGATTGATGATTCCTTCAAATCCGCCGCGTTCCTGCGATTCCTCGAAGAAGCGGGAGAGTGCGGGCCGATCTGTGATGTCGACCTTGACGAAGTCGAATCCGTTCCGCTGACGCAGTCGCGCGAGACGCCAGTCTTTGAGACGCACGTCATAGGCCGAATTCAGGTTGTCGAGCCCAGTCACGGTGTGACCCGTGTCCAACAGAAGATCGCTCACCTTCGAACCGATGAAACCGGCTGCGCCGGTAACCAGATAGCGACTCAATGCCGAACACTCTCCGTGGCCAGCATCGGAACAGCCGAGGCTTCGATCTCGCCCTTGCCTGCCACCTCGGCCATGAGCTTCCGCCGAAAACTATTGTACGTAAAATCGCTCTCGAGGCGCTTCCGCGCTTCACGCCCAAGCGCCTGCCGCCTTTCCTTGTTCGTCAGCAAGTCCAGGATTCGCTTTTCGATTTCAACGATGTCCTCTCGGTCTACCAGATAGCCAGATACGCCCTGTTCGATGAATTCCTGCGCTCCGCCGTGATCTCCTGCAATCGACGGCTTCCCAAAAAATGCCGCCTCGAGATAAACAATGCCAAACCCTTCTTTGCTGCTTGGCATCACGAAAATGGAACATTCTGAATACGCGTATGCGAGCTCTTGCGCCGACTGGCGTCCACGAAAGACGACATGGGCAGCAACCCCCAATTCCTGAGCCAAGGCTTCGAGGCGCGGCCGATCATCACCGTCCCCGAGCACGACATAGCGGATGGCTGGAATTTTGAGAGCAACGTTTGGGAGTGCTCGAATTACCGAATCGATTCCCTTATATTTTTCGGAAGCGAACAGCCTGGCCACCGTGAGAATGACGGGGGGTTGCGGATCCCTCTCCGGCTTGCCGGCAAGCTCGGCAAACTCTGCCCGCCAGAAGGGATCGAGTGCATTCGGCAGGAGCCCGATGTTCGATTGATCCACCGCGTTGAATCGTGCGAGCTCTCTTCGCGTGAAGTCGCTCACGGCCAGTATTCTCGAGGCCCGTTTCAGTATCGTACGTGAGAGAAATGGTAGCTGACGCCACACCTCGATGCCGTGAGTCAGGAACCAGGTCCTCGCTCCGGGAGACACCGCCACGAGCCCCGGCAAAAGCTGAGCAAAATTCACGTGCCCGAAGACGATGAGACCCGGCTGAAGCGCGGCGGCCCGCGAGAGGGCTGCAGTCACGAAGCGGCGATGCGAGCGGCCGAAAGACCTCGCCGGAGTGGCACCCTCAGGCGAGTAGCGGGCATCGGCTGATCCGGCGGCGTCATTCAGAATCAGGACCTCGCAGATCGAGCCATTCTCCTGAGCAAGCTCCTGGAACGCTCGGATCACGAGCCGGTTGTACATCTCGATTCCGCCGAGCGAATCGAAGGCGCCGGGGAGGCAGAGGAGGACATTTCGATTGGACTTCCGGGGCGTCGAGGCTGCCGCAGCCGAGACCCGTCGCGGGGCAGATCGAGCGGCGGGGCTACCGAGAGAAAACCGGTTCTCCGCACACCAGCCTCCGAGAGCCGCAAGAGACCAGATTCGGCTGTGCGAAACGAACTTTTCTCCCGCCGAGAAATCGCTCCACAGCTCTTCGACCGCCTCGGAGCGCAAGACGCCATCGAGGGCTTTGGAACGAAGGTTGGCCGTGAGCCGCGGGGCGACCGGGCCGCGAAACCAGCGGTCGAGCGGCAGAACGAAGCCCATCTTGGCGCGATGCGAGGCCGAGCGCGGGATCGTCGGCGAGGCCGCAAGAAGAAGTGCCTTGTTCGCCTCGCTGCGAAGCTTGACCCGGCTCGGGAGGGCCGCGACCAGCTCGACGACGCGATGATCCAGCAACGGCACTCGCACTTCGAGTGCGTGCGCCATCGACATCGCATCCGTGTCCCGAAGCAGTGTGTCGCGCACATAGCTCGTCAGCTCGAATCGCGAGAACAGGTTCACGTCGTCGCCGTCTCCGGCCGCCGCGTTCTCGGCCATCGCCACGTCGAGCTCCCGTTCGCGGTATTCGCGATAAGGCTCCTGGAGCTCGGGGGAAATGAGCCGCTGGATCTGCGCCGGCATGAACATACCGCGCACCGTGGCGTAAGTCGCGGCCGGTTCGCCGCGCGCCGCGATGAGGGCTGCGAGCTTACGGGCTCGATTCGATATACCCGCTGCAGCCGTGGCCTTGAGTCCACGCCGGATCAGGGCCGCCGGCAAGTAACGGCCCAGGCTGCCCGCGCGCCGACGGACGCCGAAGGTGCGGAACCCCTCGTACCCGGCAAAAAGCTCGTCGCCGCCGAGACCCGACAACGCCACGGAAAGCCCGGCCTGACGCGCGGCATGGGATACGACGTAGGTGTTCAGTCCATCGGCGGAAGGCTGGTCGAGCGCGTGAAGCGCATTCTCGATCTCGCCCGCGGCGGTTGCGGCTGGGACGTGCACCTGGTGGTGCTCACAGCCAAAGCGCGCGGCAACCTCGGCCGCATAGCGCTCCTCGCTGAACTCCTTCTCGTCGAACGTCACCGTGAACGTATGAATCGGCCCGGCACTTTCGGACGCCGCGTGCCCTACCACGGCGGAGCTGTCGATGCCGCCCGACAGAAAAACGCCGAGCGGCACGTCGGACAGGAGGCGATACTTGACGGCCTGACGCAACACCGGCCGCAGCTCCTCGACCGCCTCCTCGAAAAGAATCGAGCGGCCGGCGACCTCGGGGATGCTCCAGTAGCGCTCGATCCGAGCCTGCCCCTCGCGATATTCGAGAAGGTGAGCCGGCGCAAGGCTCTTTACCCCTTGGACGATGGTATGCGGCTCAGAGACGGAGCCGAAGCTGAGATAGCTGAAAAGACCGTCGAGCGAGAGCGTCCGCTCGGCACGCCCAGTCTTCAGCAGCGTGCGGATTTCGGAGGCGAACGCGATGCCCTGCGCAGAAACCGTGTAGTACAGGGGCTTGATTCCGAGCCGATCGCGGACGAGCAAAGCCGAGCCTTCCCGCTCGTCCCAGATCGCAAACGCGAACATTCCGCGGAACCGGCTGATGCACGTGTTCCCCCAGCGGACATAGGCTTGGAGCACCACCTCGGTATCGGAGTTCGACACGAACGAGATGCCCAGTGCCTCGAGTTCACGGCGAATCTCGGGGAAGTTATAGACCTCGCCGTTGTAGACGATCGTGTAGCGCCCGTCCGGGCTCGCCATGGGCTGATGTCCGGCCGCCGAGAGATCGAGGATGGCGAGCCGCGTATGAGCCAGCGCGCAGGCAATGCCCGGGTCCCGTTTGCTGTTCCCCCGATAAGTTCCCGAGTCGTCGGGGCCCCGATGAGCGAGCGCACCCCGAGCGGCGTCCAGATCGATTCCCTGGGCAATCTCGCGCTGGCCCACGAACCCGAAGAGTCCGCACATCAGCGCTTACCCC
>JBDSFL010000171.1:0-12464 GCA_039919545.1 Thermoanaerobaculia bacterium
TCGGACGAGTCACCGAGCGCGCGAACGAACTGGTTCGACGAATCGCGCCTCATCGGTGTTCCGGTGGCGCCGTTCCCGCGCTGGCTCGTCTGCTCGCGCTGCCGGCTCCTCGCGCCGATCTCGTCCGGGCTCTTCGAACCGAAGGTCCAGCCCTACCGGCCCGACAAGACGCGCTACGTGCATGCCTGCGGCGGGAAGGTGAGCCCGGGCACCGCCGTCCCTGCCCGCTTCATCGTGGCGTGCAAGCAGGGCCACATGGACGATTTCCCCTGGGTGGACTACGTCCATCGCGATCGAACGGGGTGCCAGGGGCCACTCGTGCTCTACGAGGTCGGCGCATCCGGCGAGGCCGCCGACGTCGAGGTGAAGTGCGAGAAGTGCAACGCGCACCGCCGGATGGCGGAGGCGTTCGGACGGGAGAACCAAAAGAATCTTCCGTCGTGCACCGGACGACGGCCTCATCTTCGGGATAGTGCGCCGGGCGGGTGCGACGAGCCGAACGTTCGCCCGATGCTCCAGGGCGCATCAGGTGCTTGGTACGGCCTCGACGTGAGCGTCCTCTCCCTGCCGAAGGAGACGGATCTCCTCGGGCAGCTCGTCGAGGAGCACTGGGTGACGCTCGAGAAGGCCGAGAGCGAAGGAGAGGTCACCTTCGCTCGGAAGATCGGGCAACTGAAGGGGCTCTCGAAGTACTCCGACGCCAAGGTCTGGGCAGCTGTGGTGAAGAAGCGCGAGGGCACCACGGACGCAGATGAGCCGGAGAATCCGAAGGTTCCCGAGTGGCTCCTCTTCTCGAACCCGCAGTCTGTTCCGGCAGGTTCACGCTTGCTCAAGCTCCGGCCGGTCGACCCACCGGATGAGTACACCTCCGCCTTCTCCCGGATCGTCATCGCGGACACGCTCCGCGAGGTACGCGCGCTCGTCGGCTTCACGCGCATCGAGTCCCCGAAGGACTTCGACACGCCATCCCAGATGCCGGAGGGGCGTCGCGCCCCGCTCTCCCGACGCCCGCCAATCTGGGTGCCTGCGACGGAGACGATCGGGGAAGGGCTTTTCCTCCACTTCTCGGAGGATGAGCTCGCGAAGTGGATGGGCAGGGACGCGGTCGCGAAGGCGGGCGTCGAATGTGAGGACGCATGGCTCGAGTGGCGGAAGGCGAAGCAGCTCCCGCCGACGGCGTTCCCGAGCATGCGCTACGTGCTCCTCCACAGCTTCTCGCATGCCCTGCTCCGCGAGCTGGCCGTCGAGTGCGGCTACACCGCCGCGTCACTGTCGGAGCGCATTTACTGCTCCGCCCCGGGTGACGAGGAACCGATGGCCGGGGTCCTCATCTACACGGCGGCACCCGACAGCGAGGGGACACTCGGCGGCCTGAGCGCTCTCGGCGAACCCGCCCGTCTCGGCCGCTACATCACCCAGGCCCTCGAGCGTGCCGCGCTGTGCTCGTCCGACCCGCTCTGCGCCGAGCACCACGCGTCGACCGACCGGACGCTCCACGGTGGCGCGTGTCACGCCTGCCTGTTCCTGCCGGAGACGTGCTGCGAGCGCGGCAACAAGTTCCTCGACCGCAGCTGCCTCACGGCGACGGTCGAACGATCGGACCTGGCCTTCTTCCGCGCATGACGGAGCCCTCCTTCGCCGCGGTCGCACGCGCGGCGTGGGCGCTCTCCCGGACGGTCCCAACGAGCGTCCTCGACAGCGCGGCGATGATCATCAGCGCGGCTACGGAGATCCCCGAAGCGCGCCTGGCCGTCGCGACCCAGATCTCGCACCCAGACTACCGAGCCCGCGTGACCGAGTTCCTGCGGCGCTGCGAAGCGCTCGGCGACATCAAGACCGGGAGCGTAGCCGCCGCTCTGGCGACGGCGGCCGAGGCAGAGCGGGACCGCCGCCTCCAGCCAGTAGAGCTCGTGTGGACCGGCCCGGATCCAGGCGTCCTGCCGTTTCGTAAGACCGAGCAGGCCGTCCTCGAGGTTCTGGACGGAGCGAAGAAACGCATCCTCCTCGTGAGCTACGCGGTCTACGCCATCCCGCGCATCCGGGAGGCGCTCGTACGCGCCGCCCGTCGCGGCGTCCGGATCACCGTGGTCATCGAGACGCCGAACCTCATCGACGGAAAGGCTGAGTACAGCACGCTCCGCGCGCTCGGATCGGACGTCGCCGCCGTGTCGTCGGTCTTCTACTGGCCCGCGAAGAAGCGTTCGCCAGACGGTGGGAAGGCCGGCATTCTCCACGTGAAGTGCGCCGTCGGTGATGGGAAGACTCTCTTCCTGTCGAGCGCGAACCTCACGGAGTACGCCTTCACGATCAACATGGAGCTAGGCGCCCTGTTCACTGGCGGCGCGCTCCCGCGTGAGGTCGAGAAGCACTTCGACGGACTGATCGAGAACGGAACCCTCGAGAAGCTGGACTAGCCAGGCTTCGAGGCTCGGACTTATCGAAACTACGGTCGCACCGCCAGCGGCGTCAGGAAGTCGTCCCGCATTCGGTACGCGGCAGACGACCCGCCCTCAATCATCGCATCGAGGAGAACGAGCGTACCTTCGCGAAGCTGCTTCTCTGCTCGGATACGGGCGGCCCCACCGTAGACGAGACTCGAAAGGACCACCTCGAGTCGATCAATTGCGTGTCCGGTCAGGCGAATGTCCTTGCCACCTGCGGCGAGTTTCGCGGCCACGTCGGGCAGTAGGTCTGGAACGAGGATGCGCCCGATGGTACGAAGGAACTCCGAGAACACCTCGACGAGTTCTTCCGACGGGCTGAGCCGTCGGAAGAGAGCACCGACTTCCTGCTCGTGCCCCTTCAGCGGCGCCCACTCGCGAACGCCAGGCTTCCAGCTGATGTCGAAGAAGAGTGGTCGAAGCAGATCATCGCGTCCGAAACCCGAGCTGGCTTCCACCGCCGCGTAGGCATCCGCGAAGGCACGCCAAAGCGCAAGGAAGGTGTCGCGCGGGTCGCGGCCGTCCTGCGCCACGATGAGCGCTTCGAGGAACTCGGCGGCCTCTCTGACCGCCGTTGGTATTGCAGCCCTGATTGGGGCTGTGAGTTTCTGCGCTTCAGCGGGTGACAGCTGGAGAACGATCGTCGCGAGCGAGTGCGAAATCTCATATGGGAGTCCTCCTTCGAACCTCTCGACCTCCTCATCGTCGTCGTCTCTTCCGCGGCGTCCCAGCTCGGCGACCCACGATGCGGCGAGCAGCTCCACGAGCCTCGAGAGGTATGCCAGACCGGACACGTCAGTCGGCTGATTCGAGAACACGGTCAGTAGTGATTTGACGAGCCCCCACAGGGGCCACCGGGAGTAGTTGAGAGTCGCGAGAACCGTTGCCGAGTCCTCCCAGCGTTCACCCCGTCGGATGATTTCGCGAAGAGATGTCCGTAGCTCGCGCTTCCCGGCTTGGTCCTGATAGGCCCAACGGCGCCCATTCGTCTCCATCGCCTGGAAGTAGGCGACCAGCGCCTTGAGACAGGTCAGCGCCAGCTCTCGATCCGCGGTCCACAGGTCTCTTCCGATCCCAACCATCGTCGCCTCGACGAACCCGGACTTCGCGTGAAGCACTCCGGCGCTGAGAGCGTTCAAGAGCTTCAACCTGGCCGCCTCGTCCTTCGCCTTCGGCACGAGACCCGGGAGCACCATCGCTGCGGCCATGGCGCCGTCGAGCAAGTTCAGGCTCTCGCCCCCCAACGAGAACTCGTCATCGACGGTGGCTTCGACGCTCCGGCAGATGGCATCCTGGCACCACGCTCGGTCCTGCTCGTTGAGTTCCTCCCAATGGTCGCGAACACAAACGGCGGCGACGTAGGCTGGAGCTGACGCAGTCGGGTCGAAGGGGTCTTCCGGGCTCGCTCGGCGCTCGGCGAGGAAGCGTTTCGCTTCAGAGAGCCTCTCGCTCCACAGGCTGGGATCATGGGCGGTTTCCCGGTCGCCCTTGAAAGTGGCGGTCGCCCACATGAGGACCGTGAGCTGCGTTGTGTGCCGGTCAATCTCGGGTCGCCGTTCGGCGAGCATCTTCACAACGTCGTCTGACGGAGGGCTGGGCTGTATCGGGATGCGACCGTCTTTCGCCTCACCTGCTGGTACGTACTTCCGGAGGTCGATCCGATGAAGAACGAGCGCCCAGAGGCGATCTCGGTCCGTTCGTTCAGCTACTGCCGGCAGAGTCTTTCGACACTCGTCGATGAGCGACCAGATCGCATCTCGCGCTTCGGTCAGCTGGAGCTGGAGTGCCGTTCCCTCGAGGTTCTGCTGGCGGTGCTCCCGGGCGTTCGCCTTCTTTCGCTCTGTGGCGTACAGCTGGTCTTCAGTCGAATTCCGCATCGGCGACTCGAGGAGTCGGCCAGCACCACCACTCTGATCCGCAATCCAACGCTGTCGATCCATATCGAAGATCGCTTCGTGGGCAAGGAGCGGAAGCAGTACGCGCCACGTGCCTTCGGGCCACGCTTGCACGACACTCATGATCACGGCAGTGATCGCGACATTGTTCGTAGAGGCAAGGAGATGAAGAAGCACTCCCTCCAACCCGGGATCTTTCGCGTCAGCCCATGCCAGTAGCCGACTCTCGAGCGCCATGAGCGCACACTGCAGCGGATATGGTCCGACGGTGGCGCTGCGGTAGAGGCCCCACAGTCGCCCGCTAGTCCATTGAGTCACGACCAGACCGTCGGGAAGCGTGAAGGGAATGCGCCCCGGCTGTTCGAGGGTTCGTCCGCCCGTGCGCCCGTAGGCGTCGCACGCGTGATTCGTGAGGCGCAGGATCAGGTCGAGCGCGGTGTCCGGGTGGTGGAGGAAGAGACTGTGGAAGGGTCCGTGGAGGGCGCTTGGCGGGAACCCGAGTTCCCTGCCGAATGGCGGCACCCCGAACGCCCTGTCGACTACATCAGGTCCGTCGTCCTCCCAGCCTGACCGCGAGCGTCGCTTCGAGGCGTCGCGCCCAATGCCGAAGGCATGCTCGACACACTTGATCGTGAGTCCCGGGAGGTCGCGGGCGACTGTGGCGCCGCTGAGGAGTTCGAGCACAAGGCCCACGATGGTTGGATCGTGATGGTCCGACGCGAGCGCCGCATCAACCCGGGTCATGAGTTCAGACTCGACGACCTTCGGGACGCGGAGCGCAACCTTTAGAGCGCGTGCCTCGATGCCCTTTCGATCCGAGTAATTGAAGGCCGCTGCCCGATCGGCGAGTCGCAGCGCCACGCTGGCCGCCGCGTGTGCTCCCGATGGATTGCGAACCGTGTCCGAGACCTGAAGCGCCCAGTCCTCGAGGAATCTTAGCCACTGGGGAGCATCCGTAGGACGGATCTCCTCCGTCGTCGCCTCGAGCCACCCAGCCAGGGCCTCCCACGCTTTCCCCTCGGGGAGCAGGAAGCGCATCCCGACCAGGTGAGGCTCGCGAGCCGCGTCCGGCAGGCGTCGGCAGGCGACGCGGGTCAGGTGTAGGAGCCGAGGCAGGAGGCCGCCCGTGCTGTACGCCTCCTGCTTAGCGATCATCTCGACAAGACGCCCGCCGCCTTCGGAGAGGAGCGCCGCGGTCAGGGTGTCGTCAACCCAATGGCTCGAGACCGAAGCTGTTCGGACCACACCGAGGGCCCACGCCGCCGCCTCGTCGAACGCCACGTCGAGCCATTCGCTGAGCCACACCCGGAAGGCCCGCCGAATCGCTGGATGCGTGCCGAGCCGCACGAAGAAGGCATCCGGCACGCGCTCCGCTGCCATGAACTCGATCTCGAGCCATTGCAGGAGGGCCCAGTCCTCGAGCATGTCGTGCGCGGGCGCGAAGGCGTCAGCGAGTTCCGGGCTCTGTGCGACAAGCATATCGTGGCGCAGCTCCTGGATCGCCTGCGCGTCGAGATCGTGGACCTGGACGTACGGTTGAAGGGATCGAGCCCGACGCAGCGTGATCTCCACGAAGGTGTTCGCCCGGCGCATCGGCATGCCTCCGCCCGCGTATGCCTCCGCGCGGACGACCTCGGACCACACCTTCTTGCGGAAACCGCGCGCGTCCGAGGGGAGGGGGCTCGCCCAACTCAGCTTCGCCGCCATGCCGAGGTAGAAGGGGTTGCGAATCAGGCTCCGCAGCTTCGAGTGAGCCAGCGGGGCGGAGAGAGCCGGGATTCGGGCCGCCACGGCGGCGAGTTCCTCATCGTTGAACTCGGGCACAGGGAGAACGCTGACGGCGCGCTCGCAGCCTTCGAGGAAGGCGCTGCGAAAGGTGTCAACCGCGAAGCTCCGGCACGTGATCAGGATTCCCCAACCCGGATCCTCGCCCAAGGTCGCCAGGAGATCTCGGAACGCCTCACGTTCTGCGTCGGCCGTCTCCAAGAAGCGCTCGGCACTCTCGACGAGAACAATATTTCGGGAGAACAGCTTGCAGATTGAGAGTAACCGTCCAGCCGTCTGCCCGTATGACAGCAGCACCTGGTTGATATGCGAACCAGCCAGCATTCCCGGACGGAACGCCAGCGCGAGTCCGTTCGACCGGAACGACTGAAACGCCCGTGCCGCGAGTGCGGACTTCCCTGCGCCTGGGTCGCCCGCGACGATTACTACGTCGCCTCGATTCAAGAGACCCAGCAGCTCTGTCTCCAGCACCGTCCGGCGCACCTCGACATCCCCGATGGAGCCCTCGATTCGTCGGAGTGAGATGTCGGTCGTATTCCGGAGTGCTTCAAGCTCTCTCTCGAATGGCGCGCCTGCAGGTGGAACAGCCCATCCCACCTGCTTTGTGACGTCGCGGGCCGTGACGCTCTGCGCGCGGCTATCCCAATTGAGCGCCGTCGCGACCAGCTCTGCCCACGTGTCTGTCTGGGGGGCGCCGGCCGTGGCAGCAGCTGCCACTTGAAGAACCGTTCGGATGGACGCCTCAGTGGAGCTGCCGCTCGGCCCCAAGTCCATCTGGACGAAGTCGAGCGCCCTCAGAAAGTGGAAGAGGCCGTCTTGCGGTACCGTCTCCCCCGTCGAGCTTTCGAGCATCGCTCGGCAAGCCTCGTGGTATTTCAGTGCTGTCTTCGGGAGGTAGCGTGCGAGCTTCAGGCGTCGTTCGAGGTCCGGCGCATCGACGGCCGCCCGCGCGCAGTCGAGGAGTGCGCGAAAGCCATGGAAGAAGTCACTCGAACCCGTCTGGAGAACGAATCCCACGACGTCACAATCTGGATCGAACCGTTCCTTGTCGTTGAAGTCTCCCCATGCCCGGGCGAGCGCCTCTACGCTCTTGGCGTCGGAGGGATGAAAGCTGAACCGCTTCTTCGCTTGAATCGCAGCCCGGCGATGCAGACCAGCCCTGTCGACCCCGACAAGGAGAAGATCGTCCGTTCGCCACCCGAGATGCCCTGATTGAAGGTCGATCGTCTCGAGGCGGCAGCCGGGGAGCAAGGGCGGGAACCCACCGGCGAGAAGCAAGGCGAGGTACACGGCATCGACCTGGAACTCGAAAGCAGCGCCGGCTTCGCCGGTGGCTTCCGGGCTCGGTGTCGATGGGCGGTCGGTCATCGCTGCCATTGTTCAACCCAGCTCGTGCGGCGTCCAGCGACGTAGAGACCATCTCGCCTGCATCAGCCGCCTCGGGCGGCGAGGAGGCGCTCGGCCGGCTACTTCTTCTTCGCCTGGCTCGGCACCTTGCAGCCGGACACGTCTAGGAAGAGTGCGCCGTCCGCGCTCATGACCCCGATCGCCATGCAATCCGCGATCGGGACGCGCCAGTACATCGGGTCGCCCTTGCCGACGCCGTGCTGGCTCTCGAGGACGGGCTTCCGAATCAGGACCGCAGGGGCGATGTTCACGTTTGGCCCTCGCCCCTCCCCGTAGAACGGGACGACGCCGAAGGGCGCTCGCTGGAGCGTGGCCTTGTCGAGATTCGCGTAGAACGCTCTAAACCAGCCCTCGACCGCGAGCGAGTTCGCCCAACTGGCAACGGTCGTCTCCCCATCTTTGCCGTCGAAGGCGTCCTTGAGGTCCTTCAGCGAGATGATCGGGAAGTTCTTCGCCATCGGGTTCTTGCCGTAGTTCTCGACGACCAGCGGGTTGAACTTCGGGAACTGGCGCTCGGGCGCGGGGGCCTGGGCGCTAGCGGTGCGGACTGCCCCTGCCAGCGCTGCGAGCACGCACAGGGAGATGATCACTGTTCGCTTCATGCAGGGATGCTAACGGATTCCGGACTAGAAAAAGGGCGAAGTGGCAAGACGCCACCCCGCCCAGGGAAAGAGATCCGGTACCGGAGCTATCGCCGTGAGCCAGCGCCACCAGCGGCGGCAGGAGGCTCGGCGGAGAAGAGGAAGTCGAGGTCGGTGTCGGTGTCATCGTGGAAGCGGGCACGGCGGTCGGGGTCGTACGGGCCGCGCTCGTAGGCGAAGTCGAGGTCGTCGTCGTGGGTCTCGCATTCGGGGAACTCGGTCGGACGCTCGTGGGCGCCGCTCTCGTCGACCTCCGAGAGTTCGTCGTTCTCGCGGTCGCCGTTCTCCTCGGCGTCACCGTTGTCTTCGAGGAGCTCCTCGGCCTCGGCGACGAGCGCGTCGAGGTGCTCGGCGGCCTTGAACCGGCCGGTCTCGTAGAGGTGGTCGACGGTGCGAGCTGCCTCCTCGACGATCTCGGCGAATGCCTCGAGGTCGTGGGAGACGGTCGGGCGCGGGAGAGCGAGCGCGCTCACGGCTGCGCCTCGGAGAGTGAAGGAGTGGCGAGGAGGAACTCGGGCGAGGCCGCGTTCAGCGCGTCGGACTCTGAGTCCCCTTCTCCTTGAGCATCGAAGAAGTCGTCGAGGATGCGGTTGATGAGCACCGTCATCGGCATGCGCTTGTGCAGCTTGTTCTTGAACCGCACCTTGAGCCGGTAGAGGCGGCGGACGTTTCGGTCCTCGATGAAGGGCTGGTAGAGCCCGTAGCTGGGCATTGGAGACACGTGTTCCTTTCTGGCCGCGAGCGGCCATCGGAATGGGTTGCGGGTTGTTCGGGAATCAGTCGAAGAGGGAGAGCTGGGGAATGGAGAGGACGATCGCGGGGCGCCGGAGCTTCACGAGCGAGACCCGGCGCTCGGAGGCCACCTGCTCCCAGAAGGCACGGCGCCGCGACTCTTCTTCTGGGTCGATGGGCTGGAGCGGGAGTACGACGGCGGGCGAGAGCACCGCCGGGAACTCGAGGACGTTCGCGGGCAGCGCCAGGCTCTCCGTAACTGGGTCGATCGCGACGATGTCGAGCGGGGCGTCGGGGAGCGGCATGAGCTGGATGCGCCGCGCGATCTCGAGCTGCACGTCGCCGGTGACGCGCTTGAGGAGCTCGGCCACGTCGGTGAAGCGCGCGCGGCCGTCGATGGCGTGGCGGATCGCCTCCGCCTTCTGCAGGAGGATCTCGTGCATGACCTGGTCGATGGTGTCCTTCGAGAGGAGGTAGGAGATCTCGACGACCTTCGTTTGCCCGGGCCGGTGGACGCGGTCCTCGGCCTGCTCGGTGGCCTCGGGCGAGTACTCGAGGTCCACGAGGATGACGTGGTTCGCGGCCGTGATCGTGAAGCCGCGATTGAGGCAGTTGAGCGAGGCCACGATGGCGGCGCTCTCGGGGTCGGCGGAGAACTGCTGGATAAGGTCGAAGCGTTTGGAGGTGGGTACGTCCGCCGTGATGGGGAGGAGCTTCAGGCCGGCGGCCTTCAGGTGCCGGACGATCGCGGCAACCATGACGCGCAGGCCCGAGAAGACGATCGTCTTCTCGCCCCGATCGAAGGCGGCCTTCGTCAGCTCGCGAATCTTGTCGAGCTTGTTCCAGGTCGGGGCGGTGAGGAACCCGCGGTCGAGGTAGTCGACCGCTACGGGGCAGGTCGCGGCGTAGCGGAGCTTCCACAGGGCGTTCGAGATCACGCCCATGTTCGGGTTGCCGTCGTTCTGCCGCATCGCCTGCTGGATCTCCTTCTGGGCCCAGTCGGCGTAGTCGCGGTAGAGCCGCGCGTGGTCGGGGTCGGGGGTGAGGAGGTAGATCTGGCGGCGCTTCTCGGGGAGGCAGAACACGTCGTCCTTGCGCCGCCGGACGGTGAAGGCGGCCATGAGCCGCCAGAAACGGTTGAGGTTCGAGACTTCCGGGAGCAGCTTGGCCCGGCCCTCGTGGAGGGTCTCCTCGAACTGCCGGGTGACGAACTCGTACGTGCCGAACTCGGAGAGGAACCGCTTGGCGCCGGCGCGGTAGGGGTAGGGAAAGAGCGGCGTGTCGAAGCCAAGCAGCCAGGAGACGTTCCAGAACACGTCGATCGGGTAGCCCTTCATGAGCGTGCCGGTGAGGATGAGGCGGCCCTTCGGCCGGAACGCCCGGACCGCACGACCACGAAGGGTGTTCTTGGACTTGGCGACCTGGGCTTCGTCGACCATGACGGCGCCGAACAATTTCGTGAGCCGCTTGTACGCGGGCCACTGGTGGGAGTCGGGGCTGGCCGTCCACGCCTGGTAGGAGCACGTGTGGCAGTGCCCGCCGGTCCAGCCATCTGCATCGCCGCAGGTGGGGCACGCGGTGATGACGTCCGCGTAGGAACGCTTACACACCGTGCAGCTGGCTTTGCGGTTGTCGATGACCTCGTGCTGGATCGAGCCGTCCTTGGCGAACGAGCGGCACGGCCAGGAGTCGTAGACGCGCGGACCAGACAGCGCGAGGAACTCGTAGGAGGTGATGAAGAAGGTGGTCTGCTCGGGGAGAAGTTTCCTCCGCTTCTCGCCTTGGAGCGTCGTGACGGCGTGGTGGGAGGTGAGGCGGGAGGCGGGAAACCCGAACTGCTTGAGCTCGTTGAGCCAGTTGTCGACGAGCGAGGACTGGCAGACGACGAGGACGCGCTTGAAGCCGCGGACGCGCGCCCAGGCGGCGGCCGTGACGGTCTTGCCGCCGCCCTGCTCGTAGCCGAGGTAGCCGAAGGGCTTAATCGCCATCCGGGCGACGTCCTCCTGCTGGTACGGAAACAGGAACGGGCAGGTCTTCGCGACAACGCGTCGATGGTGCTCGACGGAGCGCGAAACGATGGCTTCGAGGTCGGGCGGGTCGGGGAGGGTGAACGCGCTGGTGAGGATCGTGACGTCGTCGACCGCGACTTCGCGGAAGACGCGGGGGCCGGAGTCGGTGACGACGGAGAAGGAGAGGTAGCCGCGATCGACGGAGGTGGTGATCTGGACCTCGCGCTTGGCGGAGTCGTCCCACACGGTCTCGACCTTCGCGACCTCGCGGTTCCTGACCCAGGAGGGACGCAGGTGGTAGTGCTGGCCGGCCGTGAAGAGGAGGGTGTCCCCTTCTCTGACGGTGTCCTTCGCCTCGTAGGGGCGGTCTTCGATGTAGGCGAGGCGCTGGTGGGGCTTCGGGCCGTAGATCGGAGTGCGAAGGAGTTTGAAACGCTCCTGGAGCGTGGTGATCCGCGCCTCGTCCGCGGGCGTGATGGAGGGGCGGAACCCGAGGCTCGCGAGCGTCTCGAGCGCGGAGGACGAGCCGAGCGTGATGAGGGACGCGGGCGAGAGCGTGGCCGTGACGATTCCGTGCTCGATGCCGCGCACGGGATCGAAGGCGTTCACGGTTGCATCGAGGAAGGCGAGGAGGCCGGTGACGTCGGGTGCAGCGGTGACGCCCTTCGGAGTGACGCGCACGGCGTCGGACGGCGTCACGGAGAACAGGCGCGAGAGGACGGGGACGGGCGTAGGAGTAGCGGCCGGGATGCGAGCGGTGTCGCCGCCCATCGCGCGCCGGAAGGCGTGGCGGAGCACGTCCTCACAGCGGTCCGCGTCCGCGGACATGCGCAGCGGATTCCACGTGCTGCCGTTCGGGCGGTACCAGCGCCGGGCGACGACGAGGTCGACGTCGACCGTGATGCCGTACTCGTCCTGGAAGATGCGCGGGAGCGTGACCTGGAGCAGCCCCTCGAAGTTCTGGAAGAGGCCGTCGCGGAGCGAGCGATCCTTCAGGTTCTCGAAGGTCGCGGTGGGGACGATGGCGGCGAGGTAGCCGCCGTACGCGAGCGCGCGGGCGCAGAGCTCGAGCGTCGCGCCCTGGCTCTCGATGAGCCCGCCCGAGGTCTCGCAGGTCCAGACCTCTCCGGGATCCGGCGGGGTCCAGTAGATACCGTAGGGCGGGTTGACGAGGACGAGGGAGAAGTTCGTGAGGAGGTTGCGGTAGTCGAGCAGGTCGCCGGTGCGGACAGAGGCACTCCCGAGCGCCTTCGCGGCGTTTTTCGCGGCGAGCTCGTCGAGCTCGACGCCGAGGACGGAGGCGCCCGCGGCTTTCCACGGGGCGAGGAGCCGTCCGGACCCGCAGGTGGGATCGAGGACCGAGACGCGCTCGATGCCGTGCTCGGGGAGGAGCGGGCGGAAGAGCTCGAGGAGCAGGTCCGCGAGCCAGAGGGGCGTGAAGTACTGGGCGTGCTTGCTGCGGGAGAACTGCCGGAACGAGAGGGCGTGATTCGCCTCGCGGCCCGCGTACGCGGTGCCGTCGAGGAGGGCGGCTTCGGCCAAGGGGTCTCCTTT
>JBDSFL010000196.1:0-14941 GCA_039919545.1 Thermoanaerobaculia bacterium
GACGACGAGAACCGTGGGCGAGATCATCGTCGGGGAACTATACCGTGGGCGAAGCTGCCCGTGTGCTGTCGAGCGTCTCCTGAACCAGCCCGACCACGGCCTCGAGGTCGAACGGCTTGCCGATGAAGTGGGCTGCTCCGAGAGCGCGGGCCTCCTCGGCGGTCTCCGAGCTGCCGTGGGCGGTCATCATGATGACCGCAGGAGCCGGGCTTTCCTCACGGATGCGGGTGAGGAGCGTGATGCCATCCATATCGGGGAGCTTCAGGTCGAGAAGAACGAGATTCACATTGGCGCTCGCGAGCGCCGCCTTGGCCTCGGCGCCGTCGGCGGCCTGAAGGACGGTGTAGCCGTCCCGGGAAAGGCGCTCTTTCAGGAACCAGCGAATGAGGCGCTCGTCGTCGACGACGAGAATCGTGCCCCTTCGGGTCGGTGCCTTCTGAGAAGCTTCCTGGATCACCCGCTGACTCCTTCGCCTGGGTGTGGGACGTGGGAATAATCTCACGATCTTTCCCCGCCCGCACTGGTCAGATCACTAAACGCACACGCTGTGCCATGATGTTCTGACTTTGTCGCTTCCGCTTGTTCTCTTTCTGGCAGCGACAGTTTCCACCCTCGCCGCGATCACGATTTTCGCGTGGCGCCGATCCGCGAGCGAGCGGGCGCTCACCCACGCCGTTCGCGAGCTGAGCGATATCAAGTATGCCCTCGATCAATCCACCATCGTGGCCCGGACCGATCACCGCGGCATCATCAACTTCGTCAATGACAAGTTCTGCGAGATCTCGAAGTATTCGAGGGAGGAGCTGCTCGCCCAGGACCACCGGATCCTGAATTCGGGATACCACTCCAAGGAGTTCATGCACGAGCTCTGGACCACGATCGCACGCGGAAAAGTGTGGCGGGGAGACATCCGGAACCGGGCGAAGGACGGGTCGATCTACTGGGTCGACACGACGATCGTCCCCTTCCTGAACGATCAGGGAAAGCCGTACCAGTACCTCGCCATCCGGGCCGACATCACCCAGCGCAAGCGGCAGGAAGAGGAGCTTCGGATCGGGGAGTCTCTCGCCCGGCTGGGCCAGATGGCGGCCGTGGTGGCGCACGAGGTGAGGAATCCCCTGGCGGGTATCGGAGGCGTCGTCGACATCGTGCGCAGCCGGCTGCCGGAGGGCCCCGATCGCGAGATCATGGGTGAGGTTCTCGACCGCCTCAAGGCGCTGAACGAGCTGCTCGAGGAGCTGCTCGTATTCGCGCGTCCGGCGCGGCCGCAGGTGGAGCGAATCGAAATCCTGGATCATCTGAAGCACATCGCGGTTCAGCTCCGCCGGGATCCCTCCCTCGAGCGCGTGGCCGTCTCGCTCCAGGGCCACGAGGTCGAGCTCTCGGGCGACTCGGAGCAGCTTCGACGCCTCTTCCTGAATCTGATGCTGAACGGGGCGCAGGCGATGGGCGGGATGGGATCTCTCGAGGTCACGGTCCAACGCTCCGGCGTCGTTTGCGAGATCGCGATCGCCGACCACGGGCCGGGCATTTCCGCGGACCTTCGCGAGAAGATCTTCGAGCCCTTCTACACGACCAAGAACCGCGGAACGGGCCTCGGGCTCGCCGTCGCAGCGCGGATCGTCCGCGATCACCGGGGACAGATTCGCGTGGACGAGACTCCCGGAGGCGGCGCGACGGTTCGCGTCACGCTCCCGGCCGCGGGAAATTCCCCGGCGACCCCGGAAAAATTCGCACCCTGAGCCGAGCTGCACCGCGAGGCGCCTTCGGCGAAGGGCCGGAATCATTGCCTTGCCGAATGATTCAGCTGGTTTGCGCGCTTTGCTTCTGTTGGCCCGACCCTTGCGGACTGATTAATCTGAATGATCGACACGGGACCGAAGGAGACGAAGATGGCAAGCATCCACCCGCTCGAGACTCGACGGGTCGCGAACACGAAGCGGCGTGCGAAGCTCGAGAGGCGCCCGCCCGCGCCGGTGGTCTTCGATTCCTGGGCCGACGAAGAAGCGTCCGTGGTGAGCAGCGACGCCCTCGATGTCATCGCGCGGACAGCCACGGCCGCATTCGCCGTGGACCCTTCGGATCGGATCATCTACTGGAACAAGGGAGCCGAGAAGCTTCTCGGCCGAACCGCCGAGAACGCGATCGGCCTCATGTGTCACGACGTCCTGAAGGGCAGTGATCCGTTCGGAAATCTCTATTGCACCGCGCAGTGTCCGATCATGTCTCTCATGAAGGTGGGCACCACCGCCGCCCCGTTCTGCCTGGACGTCGAGCGGGCCGAACCGAATCGTCTGAAGGTTCGCATGCAGACGGTCGCCTACCCGAAGGAAGGAACCGACTTCACCGCGCTCGTTCACCTGCTCGACGTGAACGACGATCAGCGGCTCGAGAAGCTGGTCGCCGAGCTACGCGAGACGGCGAAAGGAATCACGATCGTTCCGCTCCCCGAGGGCACGCCGAACCCCCTCACGACTCGTGAGCGGGAGATCGTCGACCTCCTGTCGAACGGCTTCGCGGCGCTCAACATCGCGGCGAGGCTCAACCTCTCCCACGCGACGGTGCGAAACCACATCCAGAACATTCTGCGCAAGCTCGAGGTCCACAGCCAGGTCGAAGCGATCGCGGTCTCGTTCCGGAACCACTGGATCTGAAGTGAAGATGTCCGGCTGAAAGGCTCATGAACGGCCGGGCATCTATGGATGCCACCGTCACTTCAGCTCCGCGACCCAGACATCGCCTTCCGTGCCCGTCTCGGTGTAGGTGATGGAGCGGTCGTCGCGCGCGACGTCGACGCTCACACCGACGAAATAGCCCCCCACCTCGATCACGAGATGACTCTTCTTGGTCACGGTGTCGAGGACCGAGATTCCACGGCGGTCGCGCACCAGGAGCCGCCGCGAATCGGCCATCCAGATCGGCATCTTCCAGAATGGGTCCGAGCTCATCGTCAGGATCTCGGTGCGCTTGCGCGCGACATCGTAGGTGGCGATCCCGGGATCGGTGCCATCGACGCGGACGACGATCCCGACGATCCGCGCTCCGTCGGGTGACCAGCTGGTGGGCCAGAAGGAATCGTTGCCCAGCTCGGACGTGGAGACCCTCTGAGCATCGAGCGGCGTCGGAGATTCCTTCCGCTCGACGAGGAACCAGGTGCGTTGTTCGGCCGCGGATCCCCAGATGCTCGACATCGCGATCCGCGTTCCGTCGGGCGAGAAGATCGGAAAGTTCGCGGCTCCGTCCGCCTTCACGAGCTGCCTGAGTCCGCTCCCATCCGGCTTGATGCTCCAGACCTGATAGGGGCCGCTCCGGTCGGAGTAGAACGCGATCTCCTTTCCGTCCGGAGTCCACGAGGGGCCGCGGTCGCGAAAGCGGTCGTCGGTGAGGCGGCGGTAGTCGGTGCCGTCCATGCGCGCGAGAGCGAGGTCCTCTTGATTCGTCGTCTGCATGAAGGCCACCCATTGGCCGTCGGGTGAGACCCGGTGATCGCGGATCGGCTGCGTGCTCTTGAGGACGGGGGACGGAGCTCCGACCACTTTCTCCTGCTTCGGATCGAAACCGATCCGGAAGAGTGTCGACCGCCAGAGCAGGCTCGAATACGCGACCCGCGATCCGTCTTTCGAGAAGCTGATCTCGCCCGACCAGAGCGACGGTGACGTCATGGCCTCGGGCTCGCCGAGCACGCGCCCCGTCTCCTCGTCGATCGGCAAGCGCCAGAGATTCATCGAGCCCCCGCGATTGCTCGAGAACCAGAGCCACTTCCCATCGGGCGACCAGGCGGGGCTCCAGTCGAGCGGCGCGTCGTTCGTGACGTCCCTGCCGTTTCCCTTGGCCTCCGAGCCGTCTGCCGCCACGGTGAAGAGATCGCGTTGACCCGAGTCTCCGCGCAGACCCCAGAACGCGATCCGCTGTCCGTGAGGCGAGTATTTCGGCTGCATCGCGTCCGCTGACTGCGAAACGACGCGCTTCTCGCCTGACTCCACGTTCACGGCGACGAGCCCGCCCCCCTTGCTTCCGCGGTCGCTCGGGAAGAGGTAGGTGCCGTTTCCGAGAACGATCTCCTTGCCGTCGGGAGACCAGGTCGGGCCGAACCCGAAGCTGGTGAGCCGCTTCACCGACTCCCCCGTCGAGCCCATGAGGAAGATGCCCCCGCCGTCGCGCTCGGAGCGAAACGCGATCCGCTCGCCATCGGGAGAGAAGGCAGGCTGCCAATCGTCGGTGGTCGAATCCGGCGTCAGGAGAGTGGGATTCTTGCCTCCGACGCGCAGGAGATAGATCTTCATGATCCCCGCGATCCGTCCGACATAGAGCACGCTCTTTCCATCCGGCGACAGCGAGGGCGACGACTCGACGCCCGGCGTGTCCGTGAGCTGCTGGAACGAGATGGGGCGAGGTGCGGAAGCGGCGTGCGGCTCGGTCTTCCGTAAGCGGCCGAGGCCGAAGCCGGCGGCCAGGAGCGCGGGGACGAGCAGCAGAGGGAGCCATCGCCGCGGCGTCGAGCCTTTTGCGGCGTCGTGCGGCATCGGCGCGACGCCCGAGCGTGTCGAGCCTTCGCCGCTCCGGACCTCCAGCAGCGCTTCGAGCGCGAAGGCGAGATCGTGCGCGGAGCGGAATCGTTCGGCCGGGTTCTTCTCCACGCAGTGGCGGATCACGCGCTCGAGCGCCGTCGGGATGGTCGAGTCGATCGCGCCAAGGCCCGGAGGCTCCTCGCGCAGGATCGCGGTCATCGTCTCGGCCGCCGTCTCGCGCAGGAACGCCCGCTGGCCGGTGGCGAGCTCGTAGAGCACGACGCCGAGCGAGAAGATGTCGGCCCGCGCGTCGGCCGCGTGGCCACGCACCTGCTCGGGGGACATGTAACCCACCGTGCCGAGCAAGGTACCGGGCTCGGTGGAAGCGGCCACCGTGGGCGAGTGCGTCAGCGAGGCGTCCGCCGGCGCGTGAACCTTGGCGAGACCGAAATCCAGGATCTTGAGTCGCCCGTCGTCCGTGAGGAAGAGGTTCTCGGGCTTCAGATCGCGATGAACGATTCCCTTGTCGTGCGCCGCGGCGAGGCCGTGCGCGGCCTGCACCGCGATCTCGATCGCCTTCCGTGGCGGGAGGGGGCCGTCGGCGAGCCGCTCGCGCAGCGTCTTTCCTTCGAGCAGCTCGGTGATCGCGTAGGTGGTCGCGTCCTGCCGCTCGAATCCGAAGATCGCCAGGATGTTCGGATGCGAGAGAGCGGCCACCGCCCGGGCCTCGATCTCGAATCGCGCGAGCGCCTGGCTGTCTGCGGCGATGGCGTCGGGGAGCACCTTGATCGCCACATCGCGTCCGAGCTTGGTGTCGGTGGCGCGCCAGACCTCGCCCATACCGCCAGCTCCGAGCCGTCCGCGTACCTCGTAGATTCCCAGCCGGCTGCCGGTCGCGAGCGTCATCGAGCTGCTCGCGTCGAAGAGAACGCGAGGCTTCGTGCTGCCGTCATGAGTAACGCGAAGTGTAGGGCAATCGTGCGCAGCCAGTCGACGCGTTCCTGGCCGCCGCGTCGGGGGCGGGGCTGCTCGTCAAGGTGCGTCGAGGGGCACCGCTACTTCTTGAGCGCCTGAGCCTGAACAGCGGCGGCGGCGCGCGGGCGTAGGTCCAGCGTCGGTTCCTCTTCGCCTTGAATGGAAGGGCGCGGGGAACCGTCCACGGTCGCCACGTACTCTCCGATCTCCTGACAGATGGCCGAGATGCGGCGAGCCGTCTGATCGTCCTTCGAGACGGTCGTCGAAACGGGGAGCTGGGCTGCCTGCAGCCAGAGCATGCGCAGCACTTCGACCCTCTTCGCGCGGCTCTCCTGAGCCCGCGCCATTCGCCGCTCCAGATCCTGAAGCAGCTCGAGCTGTCTTTGCAGCATGCCGCGCACCTCTCCTTGGCTCCCGTCCGACGCCGGGCCAGCAAGTGCAGCGAGCTTCTGCACGAGGCGATCGCGCTCTAGCGGCTGGAAGGTGCCCGCCAGCAAGCCGATCTCGCGGTCCAGCGCTTCGATGGAGGCGATGAGCCGGCGCGCGGCCTCCGAAGCCCTCACGCCGAGGTCGAACGCCGACGCGTCGAGACGTTGGACGATGGCCGATAGTGCCGCCGCGATCTCCTGCGGCGATTCCGGCACGGTCGCGGCTCGTTCGGATCGTGTTCCCACCGAAGCCAGCAGCGCGGCAATCTCCGGCTTCTCCCAGAAGGTGCTCTTCGTCGTCGAATACCCCATGGCGTGAGAGCGAAGGTTCGGATCGCTCACTCCGTGCTCACGGGCCCATCGGTCCCATTTCCCTGCTCGGAACAGCGTGTTCGCGAAGAGGGCGACGCACGTACCCAGCAACGCCCAGGAGACGCCATTCATGATGCCTTTCGGATAGAGAGGCATCCCCGTTCGCGCCAAGTAGCTGTCCCAGGCTTCGCGCAGCACGAGCGACGGAATCATCAGGAGGCCGGATCCGACGATCCAGCCCGCCATGCCGTTGCGCGCGCGCTTCAAGATTTCTGGTAGACGGTCCCAGACGTCCGACCGGGCGCGATATCTCCGCGGATAGGCGCCGGTCCAGAAGCCTGGCTGCTTGAAGATCTCGAGCAGGATGCGGTGACGCTCGAAGCCCTGCTTGCCGGCGCGCCACGCCTTCTCGGCGAGGACCGCGAGGAAGACGAGAGAAAGGGCGGAGAAGTTGACCGTCGCCAGGACGGCGAAGGTCGCGGTCGCGTCCCCTCCACCGAGCGCCCAGAGCCCCAGGTAGGACAGAAATAGAAGCGAGCCGAGAGAGGCCAGCGCGAGCCCTTGCACTCCCTCGAGCGATACGGGAACCTCGTCGTCGGGAGCCGGTGCCAGCGCGGCCCGGAGCGCCTTCGCATCCTGCCACCGCATCGCGGGGTCCTTGCACAGGCAGCGCATCAACGCCATCGCCATTTCCGCGGGGACGCCAGGCGCCACGGATTTCAACGGGGGGGCCTCGCGGGTGATGTGCTGCAACAGGACGTCGCCAGCGCTCGCCCCTTCGAAGGGGAGTCGCCCGGAAAGCATCAGGTAGCCCATCACACCGAGAGAGTAGAGATCGCTGCGGGCGTCGATGTCCCGTCTTCCCTCGGCCTGCTCGGGCGACATGTACTGGGGCGTTCCGATGAGGCCCCCTTGCGCCGTCATGGTCTCGCCGCCACCGATGGACTTCGCGATCCCGAAGTCCGTGAGCATCGCCCGGCCGGTCTCGGCATCGATCAGCACGTTGTCCGGCTTGATGTCGCGATGGACGACGCCGGCCCCGTGTGCGTACGAGAGCGCTTCGGCGACCTCTCCAACGATGCGCCGAGCCTCGTCGATCGGGAGCGGCCCGTCGCGCTTCAGCTTGGCCGCCAAAGATTCGCCCGGCACGTAACCCATGACGAAGAACATCGTCCCCTCGACATCGCCAAAAGTGAGGAGGGGCACGATGTTCGGGTGAGAGAGCCGCGCCGCGGTCCGCGCCTCGCGCCGAAAGCGATCGCGGCTTTCCTGGGAATCACCTCGATCCGGCGGCAGCACCTTGATGGCCACCTCGCGCTCCAGAGCGGCCTCCCGCGCCAGGTAGACCGCGCCCATTCCTCCGCGTCCCAGGAGCTTGAGGACGTCGTATTGCCGTCCCAGGGCGACCTTCAGGGTTTCCCGAAGCGGGTCCACCGGCTCGTCCAGTCCGGCCCCGGGTGACGCGACACCGCAACGAAGACAGAAGCGCGCATCGGCCGGGAGGGTGGCGTGACAAGACGAGCACTGCATGAGCCCTCCCCGGCAAATGTGACGTGAATTGGATTGCGAAGGCGACTATACCAATCGCGGGCGATCCCATGCGGATGCTCCCGGCCCCATTTGGATTCTCAGGGCGCGAGCGGCGGGGGTCCGTTCGTCATGGAGCCGGCAGAACCTGCACGTGACTCTCTCTCAAGACATCGAACTGCTCGTAATAGAAGAAGAGATACAGCAATCCAGCCGCATCGAGGAGATGCCAGGCCGCATGTCCGTTGATCACGTGGTTTCCGGGATTGCAGAGCAGATGGTGAATGTCGAGCTGCCAGAACGCGTACCCGGCGAGGAAGATCGCCCAGTAGATCGCGAGCGATCGATAGCGGATCGACTTCCTCTCCCGGACGAAGAGCGCGACCTCGAGGCCCAGGCAGCAGAAGACGGTCTCGATCACGTAGAGAGTGACCGCCATGCGGGGGGCGAGGAGCATCCCCCCGAGCGGGCCGAGAAGCGTGACCCAGAAAAGAGCCCTGACCGCTGGACCTGCCCGCTTCCGCCAGCGCGAGACATTGACCGCGAGCATGTAGGAGGCGCCCGAGTACATGCCCACGTAGTCGGCGAAGCGTCCGAGGAACGTCTCGGATGCATGGTAGAAGGCGGAGCCGACGGCCGTGACGAGGCAGACATAGCCAAGTCCCCGGAGGTGCCGCGATCGGCCACGAGCGGTCCATCGAAGGATCACGACTCCGACGATGAAGAACCCGATGTTCGACCAGGTATTCGCGGGCTGCCGGACCCAGGAACAGAGCGATTGCTCGCACCATTCCGAGGGGACCTGGGTCAGTCCGCTCCAGGGACAGAGCAGGTGCGACGCGAACCGGTCCGTGAGCGTCATCGTTTCTCGTCGGGCTCGATGTCCGGGACGGCAGTGATTTGGCTCCCCGCGAGGGTCAGCTCCCTCGCGAATCCGCGGCGTCGGAGCTCGGCTTCGGACATGGAGTCATCATGCACCGGATGCACGGCTCGCGTGATTTCCATCGCGCCAGCGAGCAGGTGATCGACGCTCTGAAGCGCTACGGCTACACGGACGCATCGAGACGTTCGCCGCGGCGTGGCACGACGAGCACGGCATGAAGCTCTCCCCGGCTGATGTGATCCGAATGGAATCGCCACGACGACTATATCAACCGCTGGTGCAGGGCCGTTCACTACGACGACCGGGTCAGAGCTGGCCTCTCACGTCGACCGAAATCTCCCATCGCCCGAGCCATTTGGTAAACCAGATCTCGAGGGCGATGACGAGCAGCGGGCGCGCGAGAAATGGCATCCGGCCGCGAGCGCGGCCGGATGCCAGAGTCTTGACGGGAGGTTACTCGGCCTCGAATCTCTGCAGCACCACCGGGGTCGTGCTCGAGAGCGTCGCGGAGAAGATACTGCGACCGTAGGTGGCGACCACGAGGAGGTCGGTGGTCGTGTTGACCTCGATATCGGCGATGGCCGCGTTCGGCATGCCGTTGGTCATTTTCGCCCAGGTGCCGCCCGAGTCGAGGCTCAGGAAGAAGCCGACGTCGCTGCCGGCGTAGATCTCGGCCGGAGCGCTCGGGCGAACGGCGATCGCATTGACCGGGTTGTCCGGGAGCGTGCCGCTGATGTTGGTCCAGGTCGTGCCGGAATCGGCCGTGCGGAAGATGTGCCCGGGAGCGGCGGGAGTGCCGTCGTTGAAGCCGGAGTAGCCGACATACGCGATGGCCGGGTTGGTCGGATCCACGGACACGGAGGTGGCGTAGCGGCCAGGGAGCGGGGCCTTGGTCGTGTCAGTGAAGGTCACGCCGGAGTTGGAGCTGAATTGCACCTTGCCGTCCCCGGTGACGACGTAGATCTTGGTGGAGTCGCTCTTTGCGACCGCGATGGCAGTGACCTTGGCGGAGCCGCCGCCCGTGAGGTCGGGGCTCGTGCTCTGGGCGGTCCAGGCCAAGCCTCCGTTGACAGAGTGCCAGAGGCGCTGGCTGCCGGCATACAAGATGGTCGAGGTGTTCGGGTCCATCACCACCGGCGGGTTGAACGCGCGCCGCTCCGCGCCGATCGCCACGGAGACGTCCGTCCCGAAGCTGGTGCCCGAGTCGATCGACTTGCTGATTCCGATGTTGCCCGAGCCGGCGAAGGAGCAGTACATGATGCTGGGCGTCGTCTGGTCGATCATCGCGGAGGCGCCGTCTCCCCCGCAGCGTTCGCTCCAGTTGGTGCCGCCCCCCAGGGAGCGCAGCTCGGTGCCGTTGTCCTGGTAACCGGCGAGCATGATGTTCGCGTCGGTCGGGTGAAGAGAGAGGAAGACCGGCTGCAGGGTGGCCAGCGAATTACCCGTGAGAGAGGCCCACGTGGGCAGGACGGCGTTGGCGTCAGTGGTCTTGTAGATGCCGCCGTCGTTTCCATCGTAGAGGACCGTGGAGCTTCCCTGCTGGTACCTCACGAAGTGATGGTCGACGTGCAACGGGCGCGTCGTCGAGGAGTTTGAATCGCCGATCTGCTGCCAGGTCGTCCCGCCATCGGTCGTCCGGTACATGGGGACGCCTCCGAAATAGGCGATATTGGCATTGAGCGGGTCCACCGCGATTCCGTTGTCGAAGCCGCACTGCCCCTCGCAGTAGTCGGGCGCCGCCGCGAGGACCGTCCAGTTCGCGCCGCTGTCGGTCGACTTCCAGACCTTGGTCGCCGCCGCGGAATCCTTTCCGCCGATGTAGATCGTGGTGCCCGTGCCCGAGATGCCGATGGCGAGCTCGGCCGTCTGGGTGGGTGCGCCCCCGGTGTTGAGCTGGGCCCAGGTGGCGCCCCGGTCCGAGGACTTCCAGATGCCGTCCGTGGGGTTCCCATCGCCCGTCTTGGAGGCATAGATGTTGGCGAAGTTCGCCGGGTCGGCACGCATCGCGTTGCAGACGCCCGTGAAGCCGGCCACCTGCGGGTAGGTCGCGCCGCTGTCGGGGGAGCGGAACACGCCGACGGAGGTTGCGCTGTAGGTGATGGAGCCTCCCGGCGTGTGCTGGGCGGTCGTCGAGCAGACGAGCACCTTGGCGCTGTCGGCCGGGTCGACGAGCATGTCGGCGATCGCGTGGCGTGCGAACGGCCCCGCCGTCAACGTCCAGCTGTCGCCGCTGTCGAGCGACTTCAGGATGCCGACGCCGTAGTAGGCGCCCGCGGGGCCCTCGCCCGTTCCGGCATAGACCGTGTTCGCGTTGTTCGGATCGATCACGACCGCCGAGGCCGAAAGGGAGCTCTGAGTGTCGGTCTTCGGAACCCAGGTGGCTCCTCCGTCGAGGGTGCGCCAGACGCCGCCGCTGGCCGTGGCCAGAAACATCCGGCTGCTGTTCGCCGGGTCGATCGCCAGGTCCCGAGTCCGGCCGCTCATGCGGCCCCAGCCGGGCGCGACGTTATCGGAGTTGAAGCCCTTCTGGGCGGGAGCGAATGGGGAGGCCGTGACGACCAGAGGCGAGAGCTTGCTGAAGCCGGCTTCCGGGACGGCCTTGCGCTGCTCGAACGCGCGGACGAGGGCCCCCTTCGGGATCTCCTTCAGCGGATAGGTGCGCTGGAAGAGGAACCAGTCGCTCGCGCCGCCAGCGTCGTCCTTCTTCTCCTCATTGCTGTTGTTGACCGACGGCGCACGCGCCGCTTCTTTCTTCTTCGCCGCGAGGGCAGGAGCGGGAGTCCACGAGAGGGCGGCGACGGCAGTGATGACGAGACACTTCGGGAATATCTTCAAAATAGGTACCTCTTTCACGATCGAACGGAATGGCGAACGGAATCGGTTGATCGAGCTTCACGGCGGGCGCACTCCGAGCCCTGCGGAGACGAGGCGGGGGAGGGCTCTTGGCTCTCCCCCGCCTGGCCTTTGAGCATCAAGGGACGACCATTCTGACGAAGCTGCCGTCGTCGTTGGCCTGATCGTTCAGGACGCCGTATGCGACGAACTCGTCCGACCCGGAGATCCGGCGGATGCGCGCGTACCCTTGGGTGATTCCCGGGTAGCGGGCGAGGGGCTGCCCGATCTGGTTCCACTGGCCCGGATTCAACGTGACGTTTTCCTTGCCGAGCTCCGTGCCTGAGTTGCTGAAGTAGGTGATCTCGAGGCCGAGCGGCTCGTCGTTCCCGCCGAACGCATGCACCACGGCGACATTGGAGCGCGTGCCCCCTTCCTCTCCGCGGGTGCCCGACTGCTGCAGGCCGTAGATGTACGCGTCGGTGTCCGCTCCGTCGCCCACGACCGTGTACGGGTAGGCGAGGCCGAACTGGCCGCCCGCCGTCCCCTTCGTGGCGTAGGTCCTGCCGCCGACGAAGACATCAGTCGCGGAGATGGGGCTGACGTGCCCCTCGGACTTGCCGCCGCCGGCACCGACCGTGCCGAACGTGAAGTAGAGGCTCGCAACCGAGCCGTTGGGGAGGTCGAACCCGGCTGCGCGGAGCTCACCGACGATGTCCGAGGAGATCTTCTGTGAGAGCGCCTCGATCTCGAGCTCGCCGTACTCCTTCTCGCCGTTCGAGCTGACCACGACGAACTCGGCGCCGAGAACGTCGAGCGTCCGGTTCGCGATGGTGAGCTCCGTCTTGTAGCCGCCCGTGTCGACGACGACCGGCAGGAGCGCGTGAGACTTCGTGGACTTGGTGTCGGTTCGGATCATCTCGAGGTACGAGCTGTCTCCGCTCACGTTGTCCATGACGGTGCCATAGCAGACGAACTGGTCGTCGCCGGTGACGCGCTTGATGGTCGCCCACCCGTTGACGATGCCGCGCGAGACGAACGGTGTGCCCCGCTGGTCCCAGGCGAAGGCGGCGAGCTGAAACGTGTCTTTCGAGGCGTGGTCGAGGCCCGTGTCGCCATCGTGATATGTGACCTCGAGCTTGACGGATCCGAGCGAGCCGCCGCCGGCATGGGAGCAGGCGAGGTTCGACCGAGCGCCGCTTATGCCGGCAACACCGATCTGCTTGAGGCCGTAGATCGCGGCATTCTTGCTGGCGCCGGACAGGAGCGGCGCCGCGGAGAGCGCGAGGCCGAAGCGGCCCGCGATTCCCTGTGCGCGGAGGTCCGGACCAGGAGGTGTGGTGACGCGCGCGAGCGCGGCGAACTGGGAAAGCTCCGCGGCCCCGCGGACCTCGATCCGGAGAGTCGTCAGGGCGGTGCCGTCCGGCGTGTTGAGCCCCCGGGTCTTCAGGAACGCGAAGACGTCTGGATAGATCTCCTGACCGGCCTTCAACGTGTACGTCCCGGAGCCGTCCTTGGTCGTGAATGTGAGCGCGAGGTCTCTCCCCGCGCGGTTGGTGAGCGTGAGCTCGGACGAGAAGCTGGTGCCGCCGGAGCCTGCCGCCCGCACGATGACCGGCACGAGGTACGACAGCGCGTCGCCGGTGCCTGTGCCCGCGTAGGCCACCGTGACGGCCTTGGTGAGGTTGGCCGTCTGTCCTGCGGAGTTCATGAGCGTGAGCGCCACGTTGTACGTCCCGGCGGCCGTGAAGATGTGCTCGGGGCCGATGTCGTGCGAGACCGGGCTGCCGTCCCCGAAGTCCCAGCTCCACTTCGTTCCGAAGTGAGAGTCGTCGGTGAAGACGACGAGGTGACCGGGCTTCGGCGTCGATGGCGCGTAGGTGAAGCCGGGCACGGGCGCGACGAGCGGGGAGGGCGTGAGTATCGCGATGCTCCCGGTCACCGAGGTGGGCGCGCGGAAGATTCCCCGGCCGCTGGTGCCGACGATGATGGCCGAGCCGTCCTTGTGGAACGTGATGGCGGTGACCGGGACGTTGGGCAACGCGGTGCCGTGACGAGCCCAGGTCGCGCCCGAATCGCCGGAGCGATAGACGCCCATGTAGCTACCGGCCCAGAGGACGGACGGAGTCACCGGATCGACCTCGAAGGTCCAGATGGGAAGGTCGGGGATGCCGTCGGCCTGGCCCGTCTTGGAGAGCGGCGTCCAGGTCTTGCTGTCGAAGGAGTAGAGCCACAGGCGCTCCTTGCCCTTCGTCGCGATCGTCGAGTTGACGTAGATGCCGGCGCTGGCGATCCGGAGCCGGAGCTCGCCTCCCTTGATCGGGTACTTGCTGAGCACCGTCCAGGTCTCGCCGCCGTCGACGGACGTGAGGACCATCCCGTCTCCCTCGATGAGGGCCATCGTGGTGCCGTCCGTCGAGATCGTGAGGTCCTCGATGTCGGAGATGACGGGCATCGTCCTGGACAGCTTTGTCCAGTTCTGCCCGTCGTCGTTCGACTGCCAGATCTTGTGCTTGGTGTAGGTGAAGATACGCCCGGAGACGGTGGGATGCGCGATGATCGCCGTGCGGAACGACGACTTGGCCTCGTCACCGGCCTCGGTGAGCCCGGTCGAGTCCGCGAACGTCTTGCCGCCGTCCCGCGAGAACTGGATGTTCTGGTTAGTCGCCGAGATCGTGAAGGACAGGTCGTTCGTGGGGTTCACGCGACAGCCGTATCCGTCTCCGCCGCCGATCTGATCCCATCGACCGTTCTCGCGCATGATGGGGGTGCCATTGTCCTGGGAGCCCACCATGATGATCGAGCCCCCCGCGTTCGTGCAGATCTCGTCGACGAGGTAGCCGACGATCTGGGCGTTCAAGCCTTTGAACGAAGTGCCCGTCTTGGCGAAGATACCCCCGTCGTTCCCGATGTAGGGCGTCCCGTCTGCGCCCCAGACGATGAGGTGCTGGTCGGAGTGCAGATACGGGAGCGGCCTCGGCGGGACCGTGGGCGGGCTCCAGTCCGAGATCTTGGTCCAGGTGTCCCCTTCGTCCGTCGACTTCCAGGCGTCGAGACCGCCGGCGTAGAGCGTCCCGGCAGCCGTCGGATCCGCACCGATGAAGATGCAGTTGCTTCCCTGGCTGCTGAGAATGTTCGCCTGGCTCATGTCGACGCTCGTCCAGGTCGTCCCGCCGTCCGTGGAGCGGGCGAAGCCCGCCTGCTTGGAGCTCTGCAGAGCGACGAGCGCGTAGACGTGATCCGGCTTCGTCGGATGGACGGCGACATTGATCCGTCCGCGAGTCGCCAGGTTGGTGGGGGGGATCCCCGCCTGACTCGTCGGCGCGAACGTCGCGCCGGAGTCCGTCGACTTGAAGACAGTCCCCGGCACCGTGGCAGGTGCCCAGACGGACGCATAGATCACGGAGGGGCTGGACGGCGATCGCGCGATCGAGACCGCGCGCAGGAAGGGTGGGGCGGACTCGAGCCCGACGGCC
>JBDSFL010000268.1:0-13059 GCA_039919545.1 Thermoanaerobaculia bacterium
GGGCCTTTCCCCCTGAACTCCCCCTTGGTCGCTGTGATCGCCGCCGTCACGCCCGCTTCGATGCCTGCCGAGTAGTTCCCGTCCTTGAACGCGGTGAGGATCTCCTCCTGGAGGATGCGGCCCGCGAGGGCGTCCGGCAGCGTCCCCTCGAGCCCGTAGCCCACCTCGAAGCGCGCCACCCGGGATTCCGGGAACACGAAGAGCACGAGGCCGTTCTTCTTCTCGCGCTGACCCACTCCCCACGCTTTGAAAGCCGCGGCGGCATATTCTTCGAGGGTCGTCCCCTCCGGAACTTTCTGCTCGATGTAGACGAGGAACTGGTTCGAGGTCTCGTCCTCGAAACCCGCCAGGCGCGCCTCGAGGGCGCCTCTTTCTTCCGCCGAGAGGATCGCCGCCTTGTCGGTCACGTAGTGCGTGGGCGACGGCGGCAGCGCGGGCATGGCCGCTCCGGCGTCGAGCGCGGAGAGCGAAAGAAGAAAGACGACGGAGGAAATGCCCGGCCCGGAGGATCGCGAACCGCGCATCGAGCTGCGGAACGCCAGGACGAAGAGGGTGAGGAAGAACGCCCCCACGGCGAGGATGAAGATCAAAGGTCCGAGCGGACGGGGCGCCTCGGCGGCGGGGGCCGTCTTCACCAGCACCGGCGCGCTCCTCGCGCTGCCTTCCGCCGCGAGCTTCTGCTGCGGTCCGTCGGCCCGCGACCACGCCGCGAGCACCAGCGACAGCAGCGCCAGACCGAGGCAAAGCGCGGCACGCCGCGCGCAGCGAACGGTGACCGGGACGTGCATGGAAAAAAGGGAGCCCGTTTCCTAGAACTTGACCGCGGGCGGCTTGTCCGAACCCGCCGTGCCCTTGAAATAGGGGCGATCCTTGAAGCCGGCGAAGTTCGCGACGATCACCGTCGGAAACGATTTCCGCAGCGTGTTGTACGACTGCGTGCTCTCGTTGAAGCGGGCCCGCTCCACCGCGATCCGGTTCTCGGTCCCTTCCAGCTGGACCTGCAGGTCTCGAAAGTTCTGGTTCGCCTTCAGGTCAGGATATTTCTCGACCGTGACGAGGAGCCGGGCGAGCGAGGACGACAGGGCATCCTGAGCCTGCTGAAATTTCTCGAACGAGGCGGGATCCTTGATCGCATTCGCGTCCAGCTTCACCTGGGTGGCCGAGGCACGCGCCTGCACGACGGCTTGCAGCGTCTCTTTCTCGAAATTCGCCGCGCCCTTCACCGACTCGACCAGATTCGGAATCAGGTCGGCGCGCCGCTGATACACGTTTTCCACCTGAGCCCATGCACCGCTGACGGCCTGATCCGCGGAGTTGAGCTTGTTGTAGGCACCCGCGGCCATGCCACCGACGATCAAGACGCCGACGAGAACCACCACCAGACAGCCGAGAACAACGCTCTTACCCATATTGAATCTCATCCTCCGAAGCCCGAAATGCTATCAGGAACCAGGATCAGCCCTTTCAGGCGAGCTTCTCGAGGATTCGCGCCGGAAGAAAATAGCGCAGCTCAGCCCGCTCCAGCGAGGGATCGCCTTCGATTTCGAAGGCCGCAAGCGTTGCCTTTCGCATCGGGAATTCGACATCCGTTCGCCCGGTCGAGAGCCTGCCGAAGAGGCGGCCCAGATGGGGCTGATGGCCGACCAGGAGCACGTCCAGCATCGTGCGGCTGCGTCCCGCTGCGCTGAGGGCCAGCTCGTCCAGGATGGCGTCCAGCGGCGCCTCGGGAACCAGGGCCGGCGTCGTGGTGAGGCCACCCGCGAAGCCGCAGGCCGCCGCCACGGGTTCCGCTGTCTGGCGGGCGCGCAGGAGCGGCGAAACGTAGATGGCCGAGAACTCGACCCCGAGGCTGGCGATGCCCCGCGCGATCGCCCGCAACCTCTTCGCGCCGGCCTCGGTGAGGGCTCGATCCGCGTCACGGCCCGATGAAGATCGATCCTCGGCCTCGCCATGCCTCAGCAAATGAATGCGCATCCTCGGAATTCTGGCACGCTCGGCAGAGCTGATCCTGATACAGGCGCCGCATTGCGAAAGTGCGGCAGCGACGGCAACCTCAGTCCGTCAGTTCGCACGGATCTGGACTTTAAATAGATTTAGTCTAATCTTGCGGCGCACTCGGAAATTCCGAAAGCCGGTCTTTTCCGGACCGAAAAACACTAAGGAGATCACATGACCGCTATCGTCGGCCGCAAGGCTCCCGACTTCAACCTGCAAGGCGTGCTCAACGGAAAGTTCGACACCTATCGCCTGTCGGACATGAAGGGCAAGTGGGTCGTGCTCTTCTTCTATCCGCTCGATTTCACCTTCGTCTGCCCCACCGAGATCCTGGCGTTCTCGGACCGCATCGGCGAGTTCAAGAAGCTGAACACCGAGATCCTCGGCGTCTCCATCGACTCGAAGTTCAGCCACCTGGCCTGGACGGAGAAGAAGCGCCAGGAAGGTGGCATCTTCGGCCTCACCTATCCCCTGCTCGCCGATCTGAAGAAAGAGCTCACCCGCGCCTACGGCGTGCTCGACGAGGCCGAGGAAGTCGCGCTGCGCGGACTGTTCCTGATGGATCCGGACGGCGTCGTGCAGCACGCCACGGTGAACAACCTCGCGGTCGGCCGCTCTGTGGACGAGACCCTGCGCGTCCTCCAGGCGTTCCAGTACGTGCGCGAGAACGGCGAGGTCTGCCCCGCCGACTGGAAGCCCGGCGAGAAGTCGATGACGGCCGACTGGAACAAGTCGAAGGAATATTTCGCAACCGTCGAGAGCAAGTAACGGACAGCGCATGCCGGCCAAGTCACGTTATCGCGTCGTCATCATCGGCTCGGGCCCCGCGGGCCTGACGGCGGCGATCTACGCTTCAAGAGCGAACCTCGAGCCCCTCCTGATCGAGGGAAAGCAGCCCGGCGGTCAGCTGACGACCACGACCGAAGTCGAGAACTATCCGGGCTTCGAGCACGGGATCCAGGGACCCGAGCTGATGGACGTCACGCGCCGCCAGGCCGTCCGCTTCGGCACCGAGATCGTGGTCGACACGGTCACGGACGTCGCCCTAGACCGGACTCCGTTCGTCCTCACCCTGGAGGCCGAAGGAACGGTCGAGGCCGATGCCGTGATCGTGGCCTCCGGCGCCTCGGCGAAATATCTCGGCCTCCCCAACGAGATGGAGCTGATCGGGCGCGGCGTCTCCGCATGCGCCACCTGCGACGGCTTCTTCTTCAAGGGCAAAGAGGTGGTCGTGGTGGGCGGCGGCGACACCGCGATGGAAGAGGCGACCTTTCTCACGAAGTTCTGCTCGAAGGTCTATCTCATCCACCGGCGCGACGAGTTCCGCGCCTCGAAGATCATGATCGCGCGCGCCAAGGCGAATTCGAAGATCGAGCTGCTCACCAACACGGTCGTGAAGGAGATCGTCGGTGACACGACGACCGGAGTGCGGGGCGTGCGTGTGAGCAACATCCACAGCGGTGAGGAGAAGACGCTCGACGTGAAGGGCTACTTCGCCGCCATCGGCCATCAGCCCAACACCGCGCTGTTCACCGACAAGCTCGACATGAACGACGTCGGCTACCTCAAGATCCAGCATCCGTCCACGCGTACCTCGGTCGAGGGAATCTTTGCCGCCGGCGACGTGGCGGATTTCATCTACCGGCAGGCGGTGTCGGCTGCGGGCGAGGGCTGCAAGGCGGCCATCGATGCGGAGCGCTGGCTCGCGGCGCGCGGAATTCACTGACGCTCTCTCGTTCACGGTCTCCTGGCACATTCGTTGCTGACAGGAGACCGTGAGCAGTTTTTCATCCGAAGTTTCACGGAAGGCACGAGGAAAGAGCCGGCGTGGAGGGCTGGGAGAAGCGCTCGAACGCTTCTCGTACAGCGCGACCCGCTGGACCGGTAGCTCCATGGCGTTCGGGATGGCGGCCACCGTCATCCTCGTCTGGCTCCTCAGCGGTCCGCTATTCCACTATTCGGACACGTGGCAGCTCGTCATCAACACCTCGACGACGATCGTCACGTTCCTCATGGTGTTCCTGATCCAGCGCGCGCAGAACAAGGATGCGCTGGCCATCCACCTCAAGCTGAACGAGCTCGTCGCTGCGATGGAAGGAGCGAGCAACCGGCTCGTGGACGTCGAGGAAATCTCCGAGGATGAGCTCCGCGCGCTGCAGAAATATTACAAGACGCTCGCGTGCATGGTCGAGAAAGAGCACACGCTCACCCAGTCGCACTCGATCGAGGAGGCGCAGGTCCGCCACGCCCGGAAAGAGAAAGGGCACGGGCACTCGACGAGCGAGGCTGCTCTGGAGAAGGCTCCGAAAGGCGGCAGGAAACGTCCGCCGGAGAACGCCGGCTGATTTCGCCGGAGCGCACCGAACGAAGCTAGAACGCCTGCCCGGACGAGAACGAGACGAGCCAGCCGGCGCGCCCCAGCGGGTCGCGCCGGAGGCCGCGTGCCACGTCGATGCGGATGAGATCGTTGCTGCTCGCCCGCGTGAGCCCGATCCGTAGTCCGGCACCCACGTCCATCAGGTGGACGAAGCCGTCGGGAGCTCCCCAGGAGAAACCGTCGTCCACGAAGGCCGCCGCCCCGAGCGAGACGAGATGCAGGATGTCGGAGACGAGCCGCGTTCGCGCCTCGAGGTTGCCGACGAGCCGGCGCGAGCCCGAAGCGGCATGGAGCCGGTACGCGCGCAGCCCCGCCAATCCGTCCAGCTCCACGCGTTCCTCCGGATCGAGCCGCCAGCCCATCGCCGCACCGACATGTCCCGCGATCGTGAAACGCCGCAGCAGGGCATAGGCGCGCAGGTCCGCGACGAACCGGGTCTGCCGGGGCCCGTCCTGGATCCTCGTCTCGGCTGCTCCCGAGGCGAGAGCGAAACCCCACGGGAGGCTCGTCCCCACCGTCATCTCGCCGCGCGCGCGAATCGCCGCCGAGGCTCCGAGGACGCCAGGGGAACCCTCGAGCTGGATCCGCCCCGTGGGAGCGAGCGCGAAATCCTCGTCGCGATCGATCCGGTTCACGTTTCGAAGCTTCAGCCACCGCCGCCCTTCGCGCTCGAGCGCGAGACCAAGAAAGAGAAAGCGGCGTGGAGCCTCCGGCGGGGCGATACCCAGCTGCTCGGGGGCCAGCTGGATGTCGCTCCACTCGGCCGAGGCCACGACGCGCCAGGCCGCCTCCGAATCCTCGAAGACGCGCAGCCCCGCCTCGCCCAGCGCACGCCGCTCCCTCTTCTTCCAGATCGTCTCCACCTCTCCGCCGCGGTACAGCGTCACGTCGAACAGGGCGTTTCGATAGAGCGCGCCCGCGCTGTTCGGCGCGTGCAGCGAATAGAAGGGCCGGGTGAGCCCGATCTGGAGCGTGCGGCCGTCCGACAGATCCTCGGCCGTGAGCTGGAAAGTCGTGTAGGGCAGGAAGACGTGCGGATCGATGAACGTGAACGAGCGCGTGAGCCGCTCCGGTCCGCGGTCGTAGCGAAACGAAAGCACCCGCCCGGTCCCCAGCAGGTTCCTCTCTTCCACGCCGAACGAGTAGGTGACGGCGCCTCCCTTCTGTCCGAACGTGCCGCGCGGGATCAACGTCCACGCGTCGTCCGCTTCCACGAGCACATGCCCTTCGCGCTCCGACACGCGCACCGCACGGAAGAGGCGGAAGGCGCGCAGGTTCCTCTCGGTCTCGTTCAGGATCGCCGGATCGATCGCGTCACCGACCCGGAACAGGAGCGCCTGCTGGATGAAGGTGGGGCGCGTGGTGATGTGCAGCGCGTTGGCGAGCCCGTAGGGGAACTTTCCGTGCCGGGTGGCTTCCTCCATCGAGAAGACGTTGCCGACGCGGATCGTGACGTCTTCCACGACGCCCCCCGGAGCGGGAGACACCGCGGCCGGCGGTGTCTGGCCGGAAAGAGGCTGCCCCGCCAGGAGCAGAATCCCGAGCAGCCCCCCGAAAACGTTCAGCGTCCCGCGGGTTTCCAGAGGATTTCGGATTCGTCCCTCACCTTGGCGGCCCAGCGGCTCAGCACGAAGAGCAGGTCGGAGAGGCGGTTCAGATAAACCAGGCAGGGCTCGCCGATCGGCTCCTGGCGGGCCAGGCTCGTCACCACGCGCTCCGCCCGCCGGCAGACCGTGCGCGCCTGGTGCAGGAAACCGCCCACCCAGCCGCCACCGGGAAGGACGAAGGACGTCAGCTCGGGGAGGCCGTCGTTGAGCTCGTCGATGAGCTGCTCGAGGCGTTCGACGTGCCTCGGCTCGATGATCGGCTGGCGCGGATGCCGATCCGCCGGGAGCGTGGCGAGGTCGGAGCCGAGGTCGAACAGCTCGTTCTGCAGCGCTTCGAGGAGCGCGTCGAGCCGGGCTCGATCGGCCGCGGCCACCTCGCCATCGCGGTTGGCGAGACGCGCCAGGCCGAGCACGGCGTTGAGCTCGTCCACGGTGCCGAAGCTCTCGATGCGGAGGGCATCTTTCGGGACCCTCTGCCCGCCGACGAGGCTCGTCTCCCCTTTGTCGCCGCCGCGCGTGTAGACGCGATTGATCCGGATGGCCATGAGCCACGAACTATAACCGGCCCAGGAACGCGAGGACGATCGTAGACTCGCGCCCGAGATGCTCGGCGGCGACTACCACGTCCACACCTTCCGCTGCGGACACGCCGGGGGCGCGACCCGTGATTACGTCCTCCACGCGCTGCAGCAGGGGCTCGACGAGATCGCCTTCACCGACCACGTGCCGCTGTACTTCCTGCCCGGCGCCGATCCGCTTCCCGATTTCGCCATGGCCGAGAACGAGCTGGATGGCTACGTGGACGAGATCCTCTCCCTGAAGCAGGAGTTCGCAGGAAGCATCGAGATCCTGCTCGGCCTCGAGGCGGATTTCGCCGAAGGGCACGAACGGGCTCTCGAACAGATCCTGCGGCGGTTCGACTGGGACGTGGTGCTCGGGTCGGTGCACTGGGTCAAGGGAGACTGGATCGACGCCCCCGGCTCCCAGCACCGGCACGCGCGCGAAGGAACCGACGTGCTGTGGGCCGAGTACGACCGCCTGCTCGCCGCCGCCTGCGCCTCCGGCTCCTTCGATGTGATGACGCACTTCGATCTGCCCAAGAAATTCGGACATCGACGGCCACGCACTCCCCAGCTCGAGCGAACCGAGCGCGTCTCGATCGAGGCCGCGGCACGAGCGCAGGTCGCCATCGAGGTCTCGAGCGCGGGCCTGCGCAAACCGGTGGGCGAGGAGTACCCGGCTCCGGCCCTGCTCGCATCACTCGTCGCGCACGGGGTGCCGATCGTCTTCTCGTCCGACGCGCACGCTCCGGCCGAGGTCGGGTTCGGCCGGAGCGAGATCATCGAGGCGGCGCGAGCGGCGGGCGCCCGCGAGTTCGTCACGTTCCGGAAGCGCGTGCGAACCGCGCACCCGCTCTGAAGCGGTCGCTGGTCTTTACCCTTCGGTGTCCAGATCGCTCGCGAGCATCTCGACGCTGAATCCCGGCGTCACCGTGAGCTTCAGCTGCGCGATGCGGCAGGGCCAGCCTTCCTTCTTGATTCTCGCGTCCACCCTCGTCCAGATCCACGACGCCAGGTTCTCGGCGGTCGCGGGAGTCTCGGCGAATTCGGGCACCTCGAAATTCAGGTGCCGATGGTCGAGAGGACGATCCACCTCGTCCTTCAGAATGCGATCGAGGTCGGTCAGGTTCACGATCATCGCCGAGTCGGGGTCGGGCGTTCCCGTCACCGAGAGCTCGAGCGCGTAGTTGTGGCCCAGCCCCCCGGGGTTCGCGGCTTTTCCGTAGGTCGCGCGGTTCCAGGCCTCGCTGCGGTCCGGCCGGAAGAGCCGATGCGCCGAATTGAAGTGGATGGTGCGCGAGAGGAGCAGCATCGCGCGATTATGCAGGTGCCGCCGACAGGCTCCTCGGATGACGTGCCTCACCGGTCCTCTCCCGAGCGGGCTTCTACAATGACGTCACCGTGATGCTCAAGCCGGGCACCCTCCTCGGACCCTACGAGATCGTCTCGGCGATCGAGGCCGGAGGGATGGGCTCGGTCTTCAAGGCGCGCGATGCGCGGCTGCACCGCGACGTGGCGTTGAAGGTCCTGCCGCTCGACTCCATGAAAGACGACCGGCTCGTGAAGCGCTTCCAGCTCGAGGCACGCGCCGCGGCGGCCGTGCAGCACGAGAACGTGGTCGCGGTCTACGACGTCGGGCAGGAGAAGGTCCAGGTGCTCACTCCGTTCGGACCCGACACGGTGTGGGTGCGCTTCCTCGTGGAGGAATTCGTCGAGGGAGCCTCGCTGCGCAAGCTCCTCCGGACCGGGCGCCCCGCCATCGGCAAGATCCTGCAGATCGCGCTCGGGATCACGCGCGGCCTCAGCGCGGCTCACGAGAAGGGTCTCGTCCATCGCGACCTCAAGCCCGAGAACATTCTCGTGGATCGGACCGGGCGTCCGAAGATCGCCGACTTCGGCCTCGTGCGCTGGATCTATCCGGAGTCCGCCGCTCCCTCCGGCGAATTCGAGGACGCCGGCTCCGACGCGTTGACGCGCACGGGCTTCGTGGTCGGAACGCTCGGCTACATGAGCCCCGAACAGGCCGGCGGGGAGGATGTCGGGCCCGCGAGCGACCTCTTCGTCTTCGGCATCCTGCTCTACGAGCTGGCCACGGGGCTGGCGCCGTTCGCCCGCCCCAATCTCGAGGAGGCCTTCGAGGCCATCCTCAAGGCGAAGGCGCCCGGAGTTCTTGACGTGGCGCCCCACACGCCGCCGGATCTCGCCCGCATCATCGATCGCTGCCTGGAGAAGGATCTCGCGCGGCGCTACGAGAGCGCCGAGCAGATCCGCACGGACCTCGAGAGGCTGCGGAAATCGCTCGGCTTCGACGAGGCGGGCAAGAGCGTGCGGAGCGGCACGACACGCCTGCCGACTCAAACGGTGGGTGCGCTCCAGGCATCCCGCCGGAAACCCTCCCCCATCTTCTGGCTCGCCTCGGCGCTCGGTGTGCTGCTGGCATTCGGCGGAGGGTTCGTCCTGGGCTGGGGCCGCAATGCCTCCGAGCCGGGCGTGGACAGGTCCGGCGAGATCTGGGGTCTCGAATGGAAGCCCGAGACCTCGTCCCCGAGCACTCGGGAAAGCGAGCCCGTGGAGCTGGCGCTCTCGCCGGATGCAGCGCGCATCGCGTTCACGTCCTACACGGGCGAAGAGGGGGACGTGTTCGTCACGGCGATGCGCTCGATCGAGCCTCCGCGAAGGCTTTCGGCGGAAGAGACCGGCGGCCGGGCCCCCGTCTTCACACGCGACGGCGCCCGCGTGCTGTTCTCGGGAGCGCGTCCGAACCAGCCGGCTGCGCTCTACGAGGCCACCCTGTCGCAGATCGCGCCCCCGCGCCGGCTGATCGAGGCTGGCGAGGAGCCCGCGCTTTCTCCGGACGACAGCACGCTGGCTTACGTCCGGACGCGCGAGGGCCGCGGCGAGCTCTGGCTCTCGCGGCGCGACGGCAACGCCGCGCGGCCGATCATCGCCTCGCGGATGGTGAGCTGGCATTTTCCGGTGTTCGACAAGCTGGGGGCCGAAATCCTGGCGCTCGAGGTGCGCGCCGGGGGGAACGGGAGCGCGCGGCTCGTGAGGATCTCGCTGAAGCAGCCGCGCTCCCTCCCGTTCGGCGAGGAGATCCGGCTCGATCCCGGCTGCCGTCCGGTCTGGCTCGCCTCCGGGAACGTGCTGGCGCGCGCGTGGGGAGACCGGCGGCTGGTGGTTCTCGAAGGGGGCGACGGACCGGTCCACACGATGCCCTTCGGCGCGGGTCTGGTGGCGATCGCCTCGAACTTCGACGGACGGATGGTTTTGACGCGCAGCGAAGGCGGGCCGCTCTTCCTCTGGAGGCGGTGAACTCGAAAGCGGAAGCGGCGTGCCGCTTCCGCTTCGAAGAATCCGAGAGCTCGCGGGGACTACTTGACGCCGAGGAGCTCGACGTCGAACAGGAGCGTGGCGTTGGCCGGGATCACGCCGCCCGCGCCGCGCGCACCGTAGCCGAGGTCCGGCGGGATCACGAGCGTCCGCTTGCCGCCGATCTTCATGGTCGAGACCCCTTCGTCCCATCCCTTGATGACCTGGCCGCGTCCGATGGAGAATTCGAACGGCTGCCCGCGATCGACCGAGCTGTCGAACTTCTTTCCCTTCGTCGCGTTCTCGTACAGCCAGCCGGTGTAGTGCATCACACAGGTCTGGCCGGTCTTGGGTGATTCACCCGTTCCGACTTTGACGTCCTCGTATTGCAGTCCCGACGAGGTCTTCACCATCTTCGACTCCTTCTTTTCGGCGGCGGGAGGGGCGGTCTTTTCCGCTGCCTTTTCATCGGCCAGGGCAGAGGAAGCGGTCGCGACGCCCAGGACGAGCGCGGCCGCAGCGAAACCGATAACAAATTTCTTCATGAAGTTTCCTTTCCGTTGATCAAGGCTCCCGCGCGGGAGCCCGCCTGATATTACCGAATGTTCAGTGGGGGCGAGGGATCGGGAGGGAGGCTTCCACGAACGCCGGCTCGTAGGCCTTGGGTGTCCGCCCGAAACAGGTTCCCAGCCCCTCGAAGAGCGCGATCTCCTCGAGATCCACTTCACGCCGCTCGATGGCACGCACGGTCGGGAGGTAGGAAACCGTGCGTCCTTCCACCGAGGTCACGGTGTGGCCCGCCTTCCCGTGCAGCAGCATCAGCACGGCAGCCGCTCCGGCCTTCATGCCGAAGTTCACGTCGAACGCGGATGAGGCGCCAGAGCGCACCAGGTGGCCCGGTGTCACCTCCCGGACCTCTGGGATCAGGTACGCACCCGGAACGTACATGCCCGCGCGCTTCATGAAATCGAGCACGGCGGGATCGGCCTCGAGCCGCTTCTCGAGCTGCTGGTGGACGTATCGCCCCGAGCCGGCGAGCCGCTTGTGCCCGAAGGAGTCCACGCCCGCCGTCTCGTCGTAGAGCATCTCGCCGCTCGCATTGCGCAGCCCCTCGGCCACGACGATCACGTAGGTGCCCGCCTTCACGTCACTCTGCTCGACACGCCGGAAGAAACGCTCCTTCATGTGGGCGTACACGACGTCGAAATCGACCGGCACCTCGGGAATGAGGATGCAGTCGGCCTCGGCGCCGACGCCGCCGCGAAACGCCGTGTGACCGACGTAGCGTCCGAACACCTCCATGATGAGGATGCGGTTGTGGCTCAGCCCCGTCGTCTTGATGCTGCGGGTGAACTGCGCGATGAGCTCGATCGTGGAGTCGCCGCCGACGCTGTACGACTGCAGGTCGAGGTCCATCGTCTTGGGCACGTGGACGCACGGGATGCCCTGCGCGTTGAGGTCGACCACCACGCTCCCGGTGTCGTCTCCGCCACTGATGACGAGCGCATCGATGGCGAACTTGCGCAGCCCCGCGTGGATGCGCTCGTACTTCTTCGCGTCGTCGATCTTCTTGATCTTCACCCGCGAGTGGCCGGCTTCCGAGCCGGCGTCTCCCGCGTCGATGCGCCCTAGACGCTCCTGATCGAGCACGGTGAGCCGCTCCGTGTCGACGAGGTTGTACAGGCCCGCATAGCCGTTCGGGATCACGACGGTCTCGATCCCGGTGCGCGCGCCCTCCTGCGCCACGCCCTTGAGGACGGCATTCAGCCCCCCGCAGTCGCCGCCGCTCGTGATCACGCCGATTCGCTTGAACGCTTCCATCTCGCTCTCCTCGTCAGGCGGCAGGCCGGGGCACGGAGTCGGCTGCGGCGCGCGCGGCGCCGATCAGGGCGCAGGCGTCATTCAGGATGATCTTGACCGGCACGGCGCGCAGGAGCGCCGCGAAGCGCCCCTTCTGGCAGAACGCGTCGAGGAACGTGCCGTCCACGAGACGCGCGCGAATCTTCGGGGCGATGCCTCCCCCGAGAAAAACGCCGCCCGTCGCCAGCACGGTGAGCGCCAGGTTGCCGGCGGCGCTGCCGTAGAGCCCCGCGAAACGCCTCAGCGCCCGCTCCGCCGTCTCGTTCGTTCCGAGCAGCGCCGCCTGGGCGATCGCGGCGGCGAAGTCTCCTCCGGGTTTCAGGCTCTGCTCGAGGGGATCGGGTCCGGCCGCGCCCGAGCGGCTGAGCTCGAAGCGATGAACGTTCACGAGACCGGGTCCGGAGAGCACGCGTTCGAAAGACACGTGCGCGTAGGTCTTCGAGAGAAACGTCAGCAGCGCCAGCTCGTCGGGGCCGTTCGGCGCGAACGAGGCATGCCCCCCTTCGGAAGGCTGAGGCAGGAACCGGTCGCCGTGCCTGATGAGCGCGGCCATCCCGAGCCCCGTCCCCGCCGAGATCAGAGCTCCGTTTCCGTTCGGATCCGGCGTGCCCGCGTTGATGACGTCGAAGTCGGCTTCGGAAAGCTCGGAGAGACCGATCGCGTTGGCCATGAGGTCATTCACGAGCACGACCGTGTCGAGCCCGCACCCGCGCGCGAGCGCTTCCCCTTCCACGACCCATGGCAGGTTCGGCGCTTCGCACCGGTTGTTCCGCACCGGGCCCGCGATGCCGAAGCCCGCCGCGCTCACCGTGCCGCCCTGCGCGGCGACGAACTCGCCCATGAACTCGCCGACGACTTCGGGGAGGCTCGCGACGGAGCGGGTGGGGAGTTTCTTGCGCGCCTTCTCGACGAGGCGGCTGCCGTCCCGTTCGAAGAGGGCGATCCTCACGTTCGATCCGCCGACGTCTCCAGCCAGGATCATCGGGCGCCTCGGCATGATCGAGCGCGCGTCAAGACGCGTTCCGATCGATGAGCCAGAGCAGACGGCCTTCGGCAGGACTCACCCGCCCTGCCGGCAGCGCTCGATCCCCGCGCCGGGCGCGTGCGCAGGCCTCACGCTTCTCGGATCCCGTCGCCAGGAACACCACGTTGCGCGCGGCGTTCAGCAAGGGGAGAGTGAACGTGACGCGGCCGGGCGGAGGCTTGGGCGAGTCGGCGATCGGAATCACGAGACGCCGCGTCTCGTCGAGGGCGGTGTGCCCCGGAAAAAGCGACACGGTATGGCCGTCGGGCCCCAGACCCAGGAAGATCAGGTCGAACCGCGGCACCTCGCGCGCGGACGCCTCGA
>JBDSFL010000302.1:0-5130 GCA_039919545.1 Thermoanaerobaculia bacterium
CCGACACGCCGGCTGCGCCTGTTCGTGATCGCGGCCAGGGACGGGGCCGCGATTCACTGGCCCGAGCCGACTCATGGGCCGGGCCTCCAGGACTTCCGGACGGCGGCGGAATGCATCGAGTGGGAAACGCCCTGCCCGAGCATCTTCGGGCGCAAGAAGCCGCTCGCCGAAAAGACGCTCTGGAGGATCGCTCAGGGGATGCGGAAATATGTACTCGAGAGCCCTCGGCCGTTCATCGTCTCCCAGCACGGGCGCCCGGTGGTGGCGCCGACACTGATACAGACGGGCTACGGGGAGCGGCCGACCCAGCGACCGCGCTACCTGAACCTCCATCAGCCGATCGGAACGCTCATGGGCGGAGGCCAGAAACACGCTCTCGTGCTGGCCTTTTTGGCGAAGCATTTCGGCGGCGTGGTGGGCCAAGAGGTGGACAGACCGGCGAGCACGATCACGGCGACCGATCATCATTCCGCCGTCGCGGCGACGCTTCTCCGCTTCAATTTCGATGATCACGGCATCCCATTCGACGCGCCGCTTCCGACCGTAACGGCGGACTCGAACCACATCGCCGAGGTCCGCGCCTTCCTCATCGCCTACTACAACAAGGGAGTGGGGCAGCCCGTTGACGATCCTGCGCGCACGCTGACAACTAAACATCGCCTCGGCCTTGTGACCGTCGAGGGCGCGGAATACCAGATCGCGGATATTGGGATGCGCATGCTTTCGCCGGCCGAGCTGCTGCGGGCGCAGTTTGGCACCTATGCGGCCGATTACGATCTGGACCTCGCGCGCACCAGTTCGAAAAAGGTCCGGCTCATCGGAAATTCCGTGTGTCCCGATGTCGTTCGAGCGATCGTTGCGGCGAATCTCACCAAAGCGGGCGAACTCGAGGTGGCGGCGTGAGCGCCCCTGATCCTGTCGAGTGGAATCCGCACTACATCGCATACTGCAAGGCCAAGGGCGGCAGAACGCCGGACGAGACGCTCGCGCGCGACGAAGAGCTCTATCCCGGCGGCAAGATGTGCGGATTCATCTGCTGGATGAACGAGCGGATCGCAGAGTTCACGAAGAGCACGGGGCGCGCGCCGGGCTTCGACCTGGATGGTTTCGCGAAGCACGTTGTAGTCGCGGCCGAATCGACAGCCCATCTCTATCTCACCCAAGCGGCTTTCGAGTTCGCGGCATGAGGCCGCTCGCCGACCCTGTCCGCCTCCTGGACCTCGTGCGATACCAGCGCGCCGAACTCCACGAGCAAGGGCTCATCTCGGACACGAAATATGCCGAGCTGCTCAGGATCAAGGGCTCGCCTGCGCGGCTGGAGAAGTACGCGGAGGCCATCGAGAACGAGAGCAAGAACGAGGCGGCGCCGCGCGCTGCGAAAGAAGGAGAGAAGAGATGATTGAGCCCGCCTATCTCGAAAGGATCCTTCGCGCCGCGAAACAGGCGACGCCCGGAGTGCGCGCGGTCGAAGCTGGGGAGCCCTGGCCCGGCGAACGCTTTTACGTCACGAGCGAGCACGATCCGGGGAGCGGGACATTCAGCAATGTCCTCATGACAAGCGAGGCGCATGGGGATGCGCTGCTCGCGGCGCTCATGACGCCGGAAGTGGTTCTGGAGTTGCTTCGTTCCTATCGAAGTCCTGATAGCGCTGAGCTGGACCGCATCACTGCGATTCTGCGGGACAGGGGCATGCTTCTACAGCAGTTGAGCGACCGCACTCGCTCTTACACGAACGCTGACATCGACAGGAGCAAGGCAACGCACGAAGCGGTTGAAGCGCTCTGCCGTGAATACGCCGACTGCAAGGAGGGCGAGTGAGCACAACATGCATAGGCGACGACTTCGCGAATGACGAACCGCCCCAGGAGGACGACCACGACCAGTGCTGGGGAGAGATCCAAAGGCTCCGAGAGGCGCTGGGAGAGGCGGAAGGCTACGTGGGGTGCGAGTTCGGCGACTGCATCAAGCATGAAACCGTCGTCGATCTCATGTGCCCGGAATGCCAGCTTCGCGCCCGCATCTCTGCTCTCCTGTCGCCATAACTAAAAACCACCACAAACGAAAAACGGGCCGCCCGGCGTGATGCCGAGCGGCCTTGTTTTTTCCACCGCGCCCGAAGGCGCGAAGTCATGCCATAAGGCCGAAGTGCGTCAGCCGATGCCGTAGAGGGTCCACACGGAGCCATTAACGAATGAGGTTGGTACGCTGAAGGTGAGTTGGTTGGTTGCCGTCAGAGACTTCCAGACGCCACCGAAAAGCTGGACGGCCTCTTGCGCGGCGCCAGCACCCAGCACGCACGATCCGTAGCTTTCCATATGCTTATAGAAAACCGTCCCCTTGTAATTGTCGATGCGGATCACTCCGACTGACGGGTGATTTGCGGGCGCGTTGGCGCCCGAGCAGTCGTTGACGTAGAGCCCGGTCGCTGCGGCGGCGAGAGTGGACGCGCTCGCCGAATTGTTATTGCCGGCGACATACTGCGTGATCGTGTAATTGCCGCTCGTGCCATCTGCATTGAACTTGAGCCGGATTGCCTCTGACGTTGCGGACACGTTACTACGGGCCTGATACCTGATTTCGAGGTCCGTGTACGTGGATGGAATCGACGCGAAGTCCACTGTTGCTTGCGAGCCGGTTGTGGTGACTTGAGCGATGCGAACGAACTGCCCGCCGCCTGCGCCTGATCCGACCGCCTTAAACGTTGGAATAGCTCCGGCGCCATTGGACGTTAGGACTTCGCCGAGCGAACCCACGGTGCCCGCCTGCACCGGGTTCGTCGTGGTCGTCCCGCCGAATATTGGCGCGTACGCCGTCAGCGAGACAACGCCCGTTCCTCCGGTCGCGACGGCCAGAGTGGGAAACGTACAGTTCACGAGGTCGCCAGACGCCGGGGTTCCGAGTGCGCCGCCGGACGTAATTATCGCTTTGTATGTGGCCCCGGCTATCGAGATTTGCGGCGTTCCGCCTGATCTACTCCGCATCCTGAAGCTATTCGCCCCAGAAACCGCCTCGGTGCTGTCGGCGAGGTCGAGGACGAGCGCGTTGACGTTCGTGGTCGCGACAAGATTCGCGCCGGAGACGTTTGCGGCGGAGCGGACTTCGCCGCCGAGGTAGAGTGAGCCCGGTTGGGCCGCGGTTGGGCTCGCAGCGGACTGAGTAACAGCCGGTTGCCCACCGCCGCCAATGGTCGAGCCGTTCCACGCAAAGTAGGCTGCAACGCTGCGGCCCGCCGACGAAACAGCGATCACGAAGCCCTCGACGTAGGTCGTGAACACGCTACCGTTCTCGACGGTGCGCTCCAGTCCAACGAGGCTGAACGTATCGGACGTGGAAGTCGGGCGTAGAGCCGCGGGGATCGTGGCGAACTTGTCTCCGAGGACCCCGGAGCCCACGGATGCGTTCCGCCAAATCTCGTAATTGATGACGGCGGTTGTGGCCGTACTCGCCACGTAGAACTGAAGCTCGCGGAAGTGCGCCGTCCCGGTCTGCTGAGTAAGGTTTAGCTTCCAGTACCGATGCGTTGCCACATCTTCCCATTCGGCCGTGACGACGGTCGTGCTGTTCGAGAATCCTGTGTTCGAGGGCGCGAGCACGTATGTCCAGGTCGAGCCATCGTCTGAGTAGGACACTCTCCCCTGAACTGTCTGCGCGCTCGCGATCGTTGACGGTGGAACCATCGTCGTTCCGGTGAGAACGTACTTCTGGAACTTCACCGTATTCCCGACGCCAGCATCGAAGACAACGTCTACGTTAGCGCCCGCGGCAAGCGTGCCGAAGTCCACGGACGTGATGCCGTCGTTCACCTTGGCCGGGTCCCAGCCGGCCAGGGTGACGGGATTTGCCGACCAATGCGTGTAGTCGTACAGCGTTGCCGTCAGGTAGGACCGGGGAGCTTCGAACCAGAGGTTCTTGAGGATCGTAGAGACGCCGGGCGTATTGATGCCGAGTGAATTCCCGATGACCGGCACGGTGGACGGGACGCCGAACGAGACGGGCGTCGCGGCGGCGGCAAGCGTGTCCACCTGCCCAGGCACGTCGCTCCAGACCGCCGCGTTGTACTCGACGCATTCGACGCGCACCGTGTTGGTCGTGTCGTCGAGAAACACGCCGAGCACCGTCAGGTCTTGAGCCGAGAGGCTCACTGAATCGTCGGTGAGTTGAATGCGATCACCAGGGCGCAGGACGCGGCAAGCAGGGGTCCCCGTGAAGTTGACGAGGAAGTCAGCCTGGATGCCGTTGAGAATGTACGCGACGTGACGCTTGGCCTGGGACTCGCGCTGGCACCCGAGTAGCGCGTAGGGGCTGCCTTCGCGAATGTCGCCGCCGCTCTTCGCGTCAGACGACATGTCCGAGGACGGCTTCTCCTTCCAAGCGTCGAGCGGGTCGGTCCAGTTGACCGTAATCTTGTTGGGGGCGTCGAGCAGGCCGGACGAGGTCCCGCGGCGGCACGTCGGAGTTCCCACGATCTGATCCGTGGTGACCGTCATGGCAATCGTCGAGGTCGGCCGGTTTACGACCATGAACTGCTGACCGTCGAAGTTCTGCCACCGACCGCCGAAATGGAGGCCGATCGTCCGCTCCCATTCCTCCGCTTGTTTCTGGTCGCGCAACGCGAGATGGCATTCCCAGCGCTTGCCAGCGTCGCTGAGCCGTTCGTCGCAATACGCCGCGGCGACGCCGACGCTCGGCCAGTTGATCCGATCCGGAGGCGTCGTGATCGACCAAGCGTCGTTCAGCGTGTGACCCGTTTTCGCGCGAAACAGCACGTAGGCGCCATCGCTCAGGAGTTGCCGAACGCCGGTCATCGCCACGAGCGTCGTGTAGCTGCCGCCGTTCTTGCGCCACTTGAACGTATTCGGAGAAGAGGTCCCGTCGATGACGACATCGAACGTGTTGAAGCCGCCGGAGTAATCCCAGTCGGCCCAGAGGTCATTGAGGCCAGAGCCGGTGAAGCGGCCTCGCACATCGAGGCCCTGACCGAATCGATACTGGCTCTTCAGGTCGGCCAGCTCGAGTGCAGGGTTGGCCGTGTAGTACACGCCCCCAGTGACGGCTGCAGCGACGGTGCGCGTGAATCCGTGCCATGCCGAGGTCTTCGCAATCGCGAAGTCCGCAACCTCGATAGTCGTG
>JBDSFL010000309.1:0-3290 GCA_039919545.1 Thermoanaerobaculia bacterium
GAGGCCGGGCCGCACCCGCGCGGGAGGTGGGAGCGAGGCAGGCCAGCGTGGAGACGCCAGGGTGCCCGCGCTGTTGGCCACATGCACCATCGGAACCCTCACACCGCCCAGCTCCAGCGCGCGCACCATTTCAGCGAAGCAATCGATCTGCGCGACGGACTGTCCGTCGGCTTCGTCATCGGCCGAGGCGAAATTCTGGAAGGCGCCTTCGACGCGGAGGAAGGCCGAGCGCTGAAGCAGGGCGATGGCGTCGGGCAGGTCCGCGGGCAGCAGGCCGAGCCGCGTCATGCCGGTATCGAGCTTCAGATGGAGCGGAAGCACGGTGCGGCGCGCCTCGGAGAACGCGGCCAGCTCGGCCAGCAGCTCGAGCGAATGGGCATTGGCCACGAGACCGTGGCGAATGAGGTCCGGGAGCTGGTCTTGCCCGATCCAGCCCATCACCAGGATCTCCCCTGCCACACCGTCCCGCCGCAGCTCCGCCGCTTCCTCGACGACGGCCACCGCGAACGAAGTCGCCCCTTCTCTCTGGAGGCGGCGTGCCACGACTCCCGCCCCGTGGCCATAGCCGTCCGCCTTCACGACCGGCATCACCGCGCAATCGGGCGCGACACGGCCGCTCAGGGTGTGGAAGTTTCGGGCGAGGGCATCGAGATCGACCACCGCTCGCGTCGGACGCAGGCCCTTCATGCAGCCCGTGAGGATAGCCGGATCAGTAGCCGGGCGCTTCGGAGATCTGCGCCAGATCGGAGAACCGCGTGTACTCGCCCGACCAGCCGAGCGTGAAGCGATCGGTCGGGCCATTTCGCTGCTTGGCGATGATCACGTCGCAGATGTTCTTCTGGTCCGTGTCCTTGTCGTAGTACTCGGGGCGCGAGAGGAAGAGCACGACGTCGGCGTCCTGCTCGATGGCTCCCGATTCGCGCAGGTCCGAGAGCTGCGGCTCCTTCTCGGCTCCGCGCTGCTCGGTACGGCGCGACAGCTGCGAGAGCGAGACCACCGGCACCTCGAGCTCCTTGGCCAGCGCCTTCAAGCCGCGCGAGAACGCGCCGACCTCCTGGGTGCGGTTCTCGACCTTGCCGCGCGTCCCCATGATCTGAAGATAGTCGACGAAGAGGGCGTCGAGGCCCCATCGCTGCTTGAGCTGCAACGAGCGGGCGCGCATCTCGAGCAGGGTGATGGCGGGCGTGTCGTCCACGAAGAGCTTGGCCTCGCGCATCTGCTGCGTGGAGAAGAAGAGCGCCTTCTTCTCTTCCTTCGACAGGCGCCCCTCGCGCAGGCGCTGCAGGTTCACGCGCGCCTCCGAGCACTGGATGCGGAAGCCGAGCTGGTCCTTGGACATTTCGAGCGAGAAGAAGCCGACCGTGTACTTCTGGTGAATCGTGAGATGCGCGGCGATGTTCAGCGCGAAGGCCGTCTTCCCCATTCCCGGGCGCGCGGCGACGACGATGAGGTCGGTCTTCTGCATGCCCTGCGTGAGCGAGTTCAGGCGCGAGAAGCCCGTGGGAACCCCGGTGAGCATCGAGCCGCGGCCATGGATCTTCTGGATCTCTTCTTCGTTCTTCTCGGCGATCTTCGAGAGCTGGACGAAGCCCCCCTTGATCGCCCCCTGGGCGATGGAGGTCAGATCGCGCTGAGCGTTCTCGAGGACGGCTTCGGCGTCGGGCGAGGAGACGGCATCGCGAGCCGTCCGGCGCGCATGGAGAATGACCATGCGGCGAATGGACGACTCGCGCACGAGGCGGGCGTAGCTCTCGTGGTTGTCGAGGTCGGGAACGACGTCGAGCAGCCCGGCCAGGTAAGCCGGCCCGCCGCCTCGCTCGAGGCGGCCGTTCCGCTCCAGCTCGGCCTGCACGGTGACGAGGTCGATTCCCTCGCGGCGATCGCCGAGGCTGATGCACGCCTCGTAGATCAAGCGGTGAGCCTCCGAGGCGAAATCCTCCGCGACGACGAACTCCATCACCCGCGTGAGAAGGGCGCCATTGATCAGCAGCGAGCCCAAAAGGCTTCGCTCGGCGTCGGGCCGCGAGGGGAGGACGTCGGTATCGACGCGAGCGAGGGCTGACATCAGGAACCCGCGACTCTATCAAGGAATGAAGGCGACTCGGCACGTTGGATTCGGAGAAGAGTTGGCGCGATGAGCCTCGCTCGTGATAGGTGGCGCTTTGGGGCCGACGCGAGCGGGCGGATCGGCGCGAGGGCCCGCGGATCGGAGCACGAAGCCGGTGACGCGGCGCGGCTCGTGTCCCGGAGGGGATCCTCCTTCGCGCGGTCCCTCTCGCACGGGGAACGGGACCTGGATCGCCCTTGGCTTGCCTCGTGCTGGAGCCGCACGCCGGGAGGCGCACTCCGTCCGGGCGAACGGCGCGGGCCTGTATCACCGAGGGGAGTGCCAGCCCGCGCCTCGTGTCCGGAGCTGCTGGACTGCATCAACTGCCTCACCCTCATCGCGCAGCAGCTCCTCCCAACGTCGCCCGGACGAAGCGCGCCTCCCGACGCGCTCTTCGTCCCCTCATTGATCGCGTGACCGAGGAGCACGCTCACTCTTGACGTGAACTTCGACAGCTCGATCCGCTCGCCGGGAGGGACGATTTCGGCCGGCGAACGGCGCGGGCCTGTATTAGCCGAGGGGAGCTTCAGCCCGCGCCTCCTGTACGGAGCTGCTGGACTGCATCAGCAGCCTCACCCTCTTCGCGCAGCAGCTCCTCCCAAAGTCGCCGGACGAAATCGCCCCTCCCGACGAGCTTTCGTCATTTCTCTCATGGAACGCTCGAAGAGCACGCGCTTGGCAACCTCGAAGACACGGCGCGCCGAGACTTTGCAGAGGCTGAACACGCTGCCGCTGGGCGGCGCCGCGCTTGCGAAGAGCAGAGGGCACATCAGTTCCCAAGTTGCTCGCTTCCGTGCTCGAGCGAAACGTCCACCTCAGCCTCCGCCGCGGCACTGTTCGACGCTGCGCTGCTCGCGCGTTGCTCGCTCCCGTGCCCAGGTCAATCGTCAACGTGAGTCACGCCGCGGCACTGTCCGACAGTCTCCTGTCGACGTCGCGCAGCGACTCGACGCTGCGCTCCTAGTCCCCTCCTCGCTCCCTCTCCTCGTCCGCTCGCAATGTGCGATGCCGAGAGCCTCGTGCCCGGTGATCGGCGTCGCCGGCCTAGGGCTTCTTGCGCCACAAAATCTCGCGGCTGGAATGCCGGCTCAGCAAGAAGCCCGAGAGCGCCGCGATGACCTCTCTCGTATCGACTGCGCGGCGCGTTCGGCGCACGCCGATCTCCGGGCACGGGGCGTGTCGA
>JBDSFL010000341.1:0-2501 GCA_039919545.1 Thermoanaerobaculia bacterium
CTCGGGGAGACGATCTCCCCGAACCCCTCTGGAGTACCTCGGGGAGACGATCTCCCAGCACCCCTCTGGGGAAGGGCAGCACGTCCGGAGGCGTCTCTTCTAGTCCGCCGCCGGCGTCAGTCGTTTCTCGAAGAGCACCATTTCGCGGCTCTTGCCGGCCACCGTGAGGGGGACCAGCTCGACGACGCGGAAGCCGTACATCCAGAAGAGGCGCGGACCGGCGGCTGAGAGCGCGAAGGCGCGCGCGCGCAGGGTGCGCAGACGCTTCTGGCGACACGCTTCGATGGCCCGGAACAGAAGCTCGCGTCCGATGCCCCGGCCCCGCGAGGCGGGGTCGACGACGAGCCAGGAGAACTTCGTGACCTCCGCGCGTGCGGTGCCGTCATGGGCGACCAGCAGGGTGCCCAGGATCTTGCCGTCCTGCTCGGCGGTCGTGAACTGGTCGCGTTCCGGGTCGAAGGCCGCACCGGCCTCCTCGAGCTCGCGCGCGATGCGGTCACCCAGCGGCAGGTCGAACTCGGAGAGCAGAACACGCTCGATCAGCCGTGCGCACTCGTCGAGCTCGCTCGGCTTTCGATCCCGGTACTGGATCTCGCGCTTGACGGTCATCTCTCCTCGGAACGGGGCCCGGTCACATTCGTTCGGGAACAGGGACGCCGAGGACCTCGAGGATGTCCTCCAGACTCTGCGAGACGATCTGGAGCGCCGCGCGCCGCGCGCGGCGGCTCTCCTCGTCCGGGGCATGCACGATGGGATGCGTGTGGTAGAGGTGATGGAACGCTGCCGCCACGGCCAGCGCGTGACGCACCAGCAGCGAGACCTCGAGCGACTCGGCCACCTTCTCGAACGTGTCCCACGTGCGCGCGCAGGTGCGCATGACGTCCCAGAGCCCGTCGTCGAGGTGCGCCACCGCGATGTTCGCGAGCGACGCGGCTTCCGCGGGTTCGAGCCTCGAGGGGAGTCCCTGCGTCTCGAGCTTCTTGAAGATGTTCGCCGCGCGCACGGCCGCGTACTGCAAGTACGGCCCCGTGTCGCCTTCGAAGGCGAGCGCGTCGTCGAAATCGAATGCGATGACCTTGTTGCGCGAGAAGCGCGTCATGTAGACGCGGAGCGCGCCCACCGCGATCGATTCGGCGCGGCCGGGTTCCAGAGCCTCGCCGGGCGCACGGGCGCTGATCTGCTCACGCGCCTTCTCGACCAGGCGATCGAGCAGGTCGTCCGCCTTCACGCCGAGCCCCTTGCGCCCCGACATCTCGATGAACGGACGCTGACGATCCTCGTCCGACAGCTCGACGCCCAGAGCCTCGGCCGAGGGAGGCGTCAGCGCCACCATCTCGTACGCGAAGTGCACGGAGCGTTCCGCCTCCTCGGGGTAGCCAGCCCGCCGGACGGCTTCCTTGACCACCTTCTGCGGATACGTCTGCCGCACGTCGATGACGTTGATGACGCTCAGTCCGTGCCCGAAGCGTCCGCGCGCTTCGGGATCCGCGCCCTCTTCGTCCTTGCGCGTGCGATAGAGCGGCGAGACGCCGTCCGATGCGTGGAAGCCCGCATGGCCGTCCACGTCGAGGTAGGGCACGGGCTCGTACTCGAAATCGATTCCGAGGACGCCGAGCTTCCAGAGCTGATAGGCGACGTCCTTCCCCGTGTACGTGACGGTGCCATTGGAGCGGACGAGCACTTTGTCCGCGTCTTCCATCCCCTCGAACTCGGGAGAGCCTTCGAGACCCATCACCCAGCAGCCGGTGTTCTTCCCTTCGGTCTGCAGGTGGGTGGCTCCGGCCGCCTTCAGAAGCTCGAACGCGCGCGCCCAGAACTGCCGCGCGAGGATGTCGCTCTCGCGGGGCAGAAGGTCGTAGTCCACCCCGATGCGCTCCATCGTGGTGAGATGGCAGCGCACCACGGCTTCGGCCAGCCGGCGTGCCGTGCCGGCGACCTCCTGCTCGGCTTGGGTGAGCTCGTGGCCTAGAGAGGCCTGCTCGATGATGTGGAGCGCGCTCTTGCGCTGCTCCTCGAGCGGGGGATGCGCCGCGTAGCTCTTGCCCACCATCGCGTAGAGGTCCCAGGCGAGATCTCCCAGGCGGCGCGGCTCGGTGCCCGGCACGTCGTCGGGGAAGGCGTCGAGGATCTCGTGGATCTCCGCACCGATGCGGCTGGCTTTCGCCGGGTCGACCAGCTCTCCGGGATTCAGGAGGCCCACGACCACGTCGGCCACCTGCACGCCGGTGTCATCGAGATAGTTCTGCACTTCGACCTTGCGGCCGAGGCGCCGGAAGTTGCGCACGATCACGTCGCCCAGAACGGCGTTGCGCAGGTGGCCGATGTGCGCGGCCTTGTTCGGGTTGATGTTCGTGTGCTCGACGATGATCTTCCCCTCGGGCACGACCGGGTCCGGCGGGGGGAGCAGCATCGATGCGATCACCAGCGGACGGTCGAGGAAGAGGTTGATGAAACCTCCTCCTTGAACCACACGGCTGATCACGATGAGTGGGAGATCGAGC
>JBDSFL010000351.1:0-5459 GCA_039919545.1 Thermoanaerobaculia bacterium
ACAGTCTGAGCCAGTTACTCCCTACCGTCAAGCTATTTACATGGCTACAAAATGCAGGACAAACAAAGCCTATCCCATTGAAACCATTGAGGTTCTAGCCATTCGTTGTCGGGAACTTCAGTCTAGCGAGCTCCCTCGGGCGCGTCGGGGGCCGCCGGAGGGAACCGGAACACGAAGCGCGCCCCGCCGAGAGCGGTCGAACGCTCGGCCGCGATGGAGCCCCCGTGCAGCGCGGCGATCTTCGCCACGAGCGCGAGCCCCAGGCCCGTCCCTGATTCCTTGGTCGAGAAGAAGGGCACGAAGAGCTTCGATTCGGCGCTCGGCTCGATCCCCGGCCCGTCGTCCTCGACCGCGAGCCAGACCTCTCCCTCCGGCCCTTCTTCGCCGCGGATGGTGACGCGCCCCGCGCGCCCGCCGGCGCAGGCTGCTTCCTGCGCGTTGCGGATGAGGTTCACGAGAGCCCTGCGGAGCAGCGGCGGATCGATCGGCGTGAGACCGAACGTGCCGTAGAGCTCGAAGCTGACACGGGGCGCCGAGACTCCCTCTTCCCCGACGATCTCCTCGACGAGCGCGCGCAGACGCGTCGGCACCATCGCGATGAGCTCCGGCCGCGCGAAGAAGAGAAAATCGCCCGTCACGCGGGCCACGTGCTCGGCCTCCGTCCGGATCGCCAGCAGGTGGCGCTCCCGGGCCGAGCGGTCTTCGGTCGCCGCGGCGAGCCGCGCATAGCCCAGGATCGTCGCCGTCGCGTTCCGGAACTCGTGCGCGATACCGGCCGACATTTCTCCGAGCGCAGACAGCTCGCGTCGCCGCGACAGCTCGTGCTGGAGCCGGTTCGTGGTGGTCCGGTCCTCGATGAAAAGGATCGTGCCGAGCGGGATCCCGAGCGCGTTCACGACCGGAACGGCAGTGAGCGCGAAGCGGCGGCCGCCGGTGGAGTCTCCCGTGGCGAATTCCTGTCCCAGCGTCGGAATGCGGCTGCGGGCGCGATCGAGCGCCTCCAGGATCGGCTCCCACGGCAGCACGTCTTTCGCGAGCCCGCCGAGCGCACCGACCGGAAGCTCGAGCAGCTCCATCGCGGGGCCGTTGGCCTGCGACAGCCGTTCGTCCGCGTCCACCACCAGCAAGCCCCCGGGGTGGGAGCGAACCAGCGTCTCTGCGGTGATGGCCAGAGCATCAGCGCGTTCCGTCTCACGCCGCCGCAGCTCCTCCAGCTCCTGCGAGCTGCGCTTGAGCTCCTCGATCGTGCGCACGAACGTGCGGATGGCCTGCTCAGCCTCGTCCGGCTCCTCGCGGCGCTCTGTCGGAGCGAGCGAGGCGCCCTCGCGCGGCGTGACGAGGGGGCCCGCGCCGCGCGCCGTTTCCGTCAGCGCATCGAACGGACGAAGGAGCCTGCGAAGGAAAGGGACGACCAGGATGCCGAGCACCAGGGCCGAGACGGGCACGACCACCGAGATCAGCCTCACGTTCCTGCGTGCGAGCGCCAGCACCGACGCGTCGAAGCCGACCCGAAGAATGCGGGTCCCGCCCCGGAAGGAAGTCGCCACCACGAGAAGCGGCGGGTCTTCGCGCGCCAGCGGCGCCGTCGCCGTTTCGCCGGGGGCCACTCGCAGCTCGAGCCTGCGCGGTGCGGAGGCGTCCGGCAGGTAGCTCGCGGTGGAGAGCAAATTCCCTTCTTCGTCGTACAGGGCGGCGCTGCGGGCCGATACGTCTTTCAAAAGGTCGGCCGTGGGAGCGTCGCTGGTCAGCGCGAGGGTGGGCTCATCCGTGACGGCGAGGCGTCCCGCGGCCGCACGCGTGCTGCCGGTCACGCGCTCGAGATATTCACTCTCCCCCCAGGCAGCGAGGTTCCGAAGCACCACGAGCGAGAGCCCCGAGAGGAAGAGCAGGAAGAGGAGCCCTCCCACCACGAAGTTCCGGATCTCCCGTTCGAAGCGTCCGGCGGCGGCGAGCGAGCCGCCGCTCTTCATGGGAGGAAGTCGAGCCCCGGCAGCTCGATGTAGCCGAAAAGGAAGTCGATCGCCTGCCGGCCGAACAGGAACGCCGCGATCGAGCCGAGCGCGAGAAAAACTCCGAAGGGAATGTCGGCCCGCGCGATGAGCACGAGCAGCTCACCTTTCAGAACCTCGGCGCGCACCGCGAGCACGCGGAAGAAATCGCCCCCATCGTCGAGAAAGATGCGGCCGCGGCCCGTGGGCTTTCCAGCACGGGCCCGTCGCTGAGCCAGGCGGATCACCGCGGTGAGGGGCCGCGCGACCGGGCCGGAGCGGTAGATCGACTCACCCACCGCCGCCGCTCCCGGGATCTCGGTCCACCGTTCGCCGCACGATCGCACGCTGCCCGCCGCGTCCACCACGAGCCCGTGCCGCTCGGATTCCAGGCGCGCCGCATCCACGCTGCGGCCGGCCCTTCGACGAGCGAGAGACCAGCGCATCTGCCGGATCAATACGAAGAGCCCGCCCAGCAGGGAACCGGACAGGGAGGCGAAGAAGAGCGTGAGCAGGACGCCCACGGGTCCCACGAGGGCGCCGATCATGGCGATCATCTTCACGTCGCCGAGCCCCATTCCCTCCACGCCGCGCAGCAGCTGGAACGCCCAGCGCACCAGCAGCAGGATGGCGGCTCCCGCAGCCGCGCCGAAGAGCGCCATGACGAGGGTGGGCGCGGCGAACGGAGTGCCGGGCCGGTGGAGAAAGAAATCGCGCAGCGCCGCGATCACCAGCGCGAGCCCGAGCGTCCCGAGCGTGATCTCGTCGGGTAGCACGCGACTCTCGAGGTCCGTCGCGATGAGGATCACCGAAGCGGCGCCCAGGAGCCCGGCGAGCAGGGCGCGCACGTCGGGACCGAAACGCACGGCGGCGCCCAGAAACAGGAGCGCCACGATCAGCTCGACCGCCGGATAGCGGGCCGGAATGGGCCACGCGCAGCGACGGCAGCGCGCACGCAGGATGAGCCAGGAAACGATCGGGACGTTGTCGTAGAACGCAATGCCCTGGCCGCACGATGGGCAGTGCGAGCCGGGCCACACGATCGACTCGTCCTTGGGGAGACGGTAGATGCAGACGTTCGCGAACGAACCCACGATCGCGCCCAGGCAGAACGCCCAGAAGTCGAAGAGCAGCGCGGCAGTCATCAGTCGACCGGTCCTCCCGCCGCAACGAGCGCGCCCGCCATCACCAAGCTCACGATCGAGAGGATGGAGCCGATCCGGAACGACAGCGGGCGATACGTGAGGACGACGCGATGCTCGCCGGCGGGGACCGCGAATGCCAGGAACGCGAGGTCGGCCCTCACGCTCTTCACCGCGTTTCCGTCCACGGTCACGCGCCAGCCCGGATCGAACGAGCGCGTGACGATGGCCACGGATGGCGCGGAGCAGCTGGTGGCGATCTCGGTCGACTCCGGCTCGTCGGTGACCAGCTTGGCAACCGCGTAACCCTGCGATGCCTTGCGCGCGGCCGGCGCTCCGAGGTCCTCGGCGAGAGCGGCGCTGGCCTCCGCGCGGAACGATGGCTTGCGAAGCATCTCGGACGTTTCCTGATCCGTCGCGACGTGCGCTTCGCGCACGAAGAAGAGGCGCCCCACCGCGGTCGCCAGCTCGTACCGGTAGACGCCGTCCACTCGCGACACGAGCCGTGCCCCCGGCATGGCGGTGGGGAACGGCGTCACGACGTGATGGACATCGGCGAGACCCAGGAGACGAGCGGCATCCCCGCCCTGGAGCGCCGCGCCGAGCATCGCCGTCCGCTGCCGGTTCGGAATCGGTGAAGCGCTCCCGGCCAGCGGAATGCCGAAGGGCAGGTTCGTATATCCGGCGAGCACCTCGTGCGCGAGCCGCGGCACCTCGGGCGTCCAGCCCTCGCCGCGAGGCCGCGTGAAAGCGGCCAGGAGCACCGCGTCACCCGCCACCGTGAAGGTCCGGCCTCCCGACGAGGAGCGACGTGTGATGCGCGGCTCCCCCGCGAGCTCGCGGACGGGGACCGCTTCGAGCGGGTCCCGCGCGACCAGGGGGAGCGGAGCCACCAGCGCGAGCAGCAGCAGGCCGCCCGCCCACTCCGGCTTCCGCGCGCTCGAACGGCGCAGGTACGCGAGCAGAAGAATCCCGATTGCAGTGGCCCCCAGCACGGCCACGGCGCGGCGGAGGTCACGCGTCTCCACGTGCGCCACGGCGGCGAGGAAGAGAAGCGGCAGGAGAAGAAGCAACGCCAGCGCCGCGATGCGCGCGGTCCGGCCGGAGGAGGTCGGCTCCTCTTCAGGATCGCGCAACCGGAACGTGCCGTGGATCCAGCCATCGAGCCCGGCGCCCACCGCGACGGCCAGAGCGAGGTGCGTGAAGACGAACCAGCGCGCGGGAAATCGCAGCCCGCGAATCAGACCGCTGTCATGGAGGGCCGGCATCAGCAATCCACGAGAGCCGAGGGACAGCAGCAGCCCGCACCCGGCCAGCGCGGCCAGCAGCGCCAGGAACCGGCGCCGTCCGGGGAAGCCGGCCACGCAGCCGGCCGCCAGCACGATCGTCAGCGGTGAGCCGGCGAGTGACGCGAGATAGCCTCCTCGCCCCGGCTGCGGCTGCCGCGTCGCTTCCACCCGCGGAGGAAGGACGAGGTCGCCGAGCTCTCCCGAGCCGATGGCTCCTGCCAGAGCTTCCTCTCGCGTCACCCCGGAAACGCGTCCGGAGCCGACCACCAGCTCGGCGAAGGGCAGCAGGGTCACGGCACCCAGCCCGACCGCGAGCGCAGCGCCAGACAGCAGCCGCAACGCGGCGCGCCGCGCCGACTCGCGCGGCACGGGCTCGCCCTCGCTCCGGGTTGCCCAGGCCAAGACGCTGGCGGAAAGGATCCCGGCCGTGGCGAGTGCGGGCTCGCCGGCCAGCAGCGCCAGTGCCGAAGCGAGCGCGAAGCCGGCGACGTTTCTTCCCCTCATCACTCGACGCGCGGTCACGAACACCCAGGGAAGGAGCGCGGCCGTGCAGGCGTTGTTGTACACGGGGAACAGCGACAGGAAGGCGCCGCCCCCCGCGTAGACGAACGCGCTGGCGACGGCCGCGCGCCGGGAGGCGCCGAGGTCGTCCAGCCAGAACGCCATCCCGGCCGCCGCGACGATCAGGTGAAGGGCGATCCCGGCGAAGGGGCCAATGGGGAACGACAGGAAAAACGGGAGATCGCCCGGGTAGAACACACCCGATTGCAGCTGGGCGAGCCACGGCTCTCCGCAGCCCGACAACGGATTCCAGAGGGGTATTCCGCCCGCACGCCAGCGAGCCGCCGTATAGGCCTTCATCGGCCAGAAAAAATCGGCGAGGTCTCCGCGCGCGGGAACCAGCCCGGCGAGGAAGTCTGGCCCTAGAAGCAGGATCGAGAGGAAGAGTCCTGCCAGGCCTCCGGCCAGCGCGCTTCGAAAGGGTCCTGAACTGGTCGGCACGAAAGGATTCTACGAGAGGAGAGGAGCCTGCTCACCCG
>JBDSFL010000381.1:0-7275 GCA_039919545.1 Thermoanaerobaculia bacterium
GGGCCAGCGGCTCGAACTCGGCCAGCAGCTGGCGGACGAGCGGAACCAGGTCGCGCGACTTCGTGGCGATGCGCGCCTCGCCGCGCTCACCGCGCGAGAAGCGGAGCAGGTTCTCGACCAGATGGTCCAGCCTTCGGGCTTCGCGGTCGATGATCTCCAGCGAGCGGCGGCGCTCCTCCTCAGAGCGGACGCGGTCGAGGAGCAGCGTCTCTGAGAACATGCGGATCTGCGTCAACGGCGTGCGCAGCTCGTGCGACACCTGCGCCACGAACTCCGAGCGCAGCGCCGCCAGCGCCCACTCGCGCCGCAGCTGCAGCACGGCGGTGAGCGTGAGCAGGGAGGCGAGCAGCAGGAGCCCGAGCAGCACCGGTAGGCGCGAACGCGGCAGGCCGCCGATGACGAGCGCGCCCGCCGCGGCGGGGTCCACCGCCGCGTGGATGACCGTGCCGTCGAAGAGGCCGTTGTAGTCCGAGCCGAAGCGGCGCTCGATGGGCAGGTACGGCTCGCTCTGCTGGCCAGCGCGGAGAAGCTCGTTCCCCGCGGCATCGGCCACGCGGATGAAGAGGATGTCGTTCTTGAGGCTCTGGCGGAGGAGGGAGGGAGGAAGGAGAGGGCGCACGAGCGCCGCCTGAAAGCGCGTGCGGAGCGCGTCGGGCGAAACCTCGAAGCCGACGATGGGGGAGGCGGGCTCGGTCGAGAGGCGGGCGTAGACCACGGTGCGGGCGCGCCCGGAAAGCGGCGCGATGAGCATGCTGTAGCGGCGGCCCGGGGGCTCGACGTGCGGCTGCGCCAGCGCGGTCGTGATCCAGCGTGCCACGTTGGTGTCGATCGTGCTTCCCTCCGCCATCGAGAGCACGCCATCGGGTGTGATTCGAAACGTCGCGTGGACGAGGTCGGCCGCGGCGCGGATCCCCTCGTCGCCGCTGCGGGCCAGGTCGGCGGGCGCGGGCGGAGGAACCGTGGGCGCCTCCACGAAGCGCTGCTTCAGGAACGTGATGAGCGGATAGAAACCCTCGTAGCCGACCTTCGTGGTCATGCGCCGCACCAGCTCGTCCGCGGCGAGCCGGGCGTAATCGCGCAGCACGTTCTCCGCGACGGCGCGGTGATTCACGTCCGCCATCTGCGCGCGCACTGCCAGAACGGCGGCGAGCGCGAGGCTCAGGAGGAGCAGCACGACGATGAGCCCCGAACGAGACGCCACGCCGGCCCGGCGTGCTGACTTCCTCCTCGAGAGCCGCATGGACGGCCAGCATCCCCGATGCGATGCGGGGGAGCAACTTTCCGGCATCGGCGAGAGCCACTTCTCACCGCACGCTGACCCTCTCCTGACAGGGCCCTGACCTCGAACCCCGTCTCGTGAGAGAGCGGGTGGGCACCGGTGTGGCTCCTCGGGAGCCGGGGAACCCCACGTTCCTGATCGCGGCTCCCCGCTGAGATCGCGACCGGCCGTGACGCGCGAGCCCGCTTGGTATCGTTCCGCTGCACAAGGAGCGGGCCAATGACTTTTTCCTGCGCGCGTTTTCGACCGCTGATCTGCCTGATCGCGCTCGCCACTTTCAGCGAGGCGCTTCACGTCCGGCCCGCGTCCGCCGACTCGAGCCCTCGCCTGGCGCAAAGCGACGGCGAAGAATGCGGCGAGGGAGAGACGCCCGAGTACTTCGCCGCGCGCTACCAGTGGTATCTCGAACGCTACGGCGTGAACGGCGTTTTCGATCCCGAGCTCCGGCTCCGGCAGGTGCGTGAGGCCTACGGCGAGTACCGGAGAGAGCTTGCCACCGGACGCCGCTCCGCGGCTTCCCCCGCCGGCGCAGCCGCACCCATCACGGCCGGGGCCTTCCGGTTCGTGGGGCCGGTGAACGGCGCGGGAAGGGCCACCGCTATCGAGCCCCATCCCACCGACTCGAACATCGTTTACGTGGGGGCCGCCGGGGGCGGGTGCTGGAAGTCGATCGACGGCGGCGTGAGCTGGCGTCCCCTCACCGACGGGCTCGCCGATCTCTCCGTGGGGGCGATCGCCGTGGCTCCCTCGAACCCGAGCATCGTCTACCTCGGCACGGGGGAAGGCGGCTACGGAGGCAACTTCGTCCCCGGCATCGGCCTCTTCAGATCTACAGACGCCGGCGAGACCTGGCTCCTGCCCGCGGGCGTGGTGGCTCCGCTCATCTATCGGCTCTCGGTGGATCCGCGAAACGCGAGCATCCTTCTCGCCTTCACGAACAACGGCGCGCAGCGCTCCACGGACGGCGGCCTCAGCTTCGTGCGCACCAGCGACGCGAGCTGGGGGGACGGCACCGACGTCGCGCGGGACGCGACGAATGCCGACGTCCTGCACGCCACGTTCTGGGCTCCGGGGGGCGCGGAGTCGGCCCGGTATGCAAAGTCCACCAACGGTGGCGTGAGCTGGACGGAAAAGGGGACCGGCCTGCCGCCGAATCCCAAGGGCCGCATGTCGATCGCGGTGTCGGGCGATGGGGCCAGCGTCGTGTCGATGATCTCGGGCAGCGGCGCGTCAGGCTACCCGCAGGTGGGTGTGTACCAGTCCACGAATGGCGGCGAGAGCTGGTCGCGCAAATTGGGAGACACGCCCAATATCCTCTCCGGCCAGGGGTGGTACGACAACGCCGTGGCGATCGATCCGGATGACCGCAACGTCGTTCTCCTGGGCGGAGGAGGGGCGGGGCTGTACCGCTCCACGGACGGCGGGGCCACGGTGAAGGCATCGGGCGCCGGCGTGCACGTCGATCACCATCAGCTGGTGTACAAGAAGTACGGAGCCACGAAGCTTCTCTGGAACGCGAACGACGGCGGAGTCTGGGTCTCTCCGGACTCCGGGCTGAACTGGCTGGATCGGAACGCGGGGCTGGGCACCCGGCAGTACTACTCGGTGGCGATCGATCCCGCACGGCCCAACGTGCTCTACGCCGGCGCGCAGGACAACGGCTCGAACCGGCGGCTGGACGACGACACGAACCGCTTTTCCGACGTCTCCGGCGGAGACGGATTCGAGACCGTCGTGGATCCCGACAGCGGAATCGTCTTCACCTCGAGCCAGTTCTCCACGATCTGGCGGAACACGCGCGACGGCTCGCCGAACAACAGCTGGGCCGTCTCGCAGCCTTTCGCGGGAGCCGCGTTCTCGCGCACCGGCGGCGATGCGGTGAAGCCGTTCTATTCCGTGATCACTCTGGATCCCAGGGACCCGCGCACCGTCTACACCGGCACGTACCGCCTCTGGCGCAGCGACGACTCGGGAGAGAGCTGGAACGACCTTTCGGCCGCGGCCTTCCGCCCGACGGTGCCCGTGTATGCGATCGCGGTTTCGCGCAGCGACACGGACCGCCTCCTCGTCGCGCAATCGAATCGCCTCCTCGTGTCGAGCGATCGGGGCGCTTCGTTCACCAGTCTGTCCACCGGCACGAACGGGCTCCCGGTCACGGGGATCGTTTTCAAGAACGTGGAGATCGATCCCCGGAACGCGGATGTTTTCTATGTGTCCGTGAATGCGGGCTCCGCGGGACAGGTGTACAAATCCACCAACGCCGGCGGATTTTTCAGCCGCGCCGACACGGGCCTCCCGGCGTTCGGCCTCGAGGTGGTGCGCGTCGATCCGGGCGATTCGCAGACGCTCTACGGCGGCACTCTCGTGGGGCTCTACCGTTCCGTGAACGGCGGAGCCACCTGGGCGCGCTGGGGCGACGGTCTTCCCGCGGTCGCCGTGCACGAGGTGCGCGCCACGCTCGACGGCTCCCGCATCGTGGTGGCCACGCACGGCCGCGGCGTGTGGGCGGCCGAAGGGGTGAATGCCAACCGCGCTCCCGTCGCCGCGATCCTCTCGCCGGCCGGAGCGGTCACCATCGGCGCAGGGCAGAGCGTGATCTTCTCCGGCAGCGCAAGCGACCCGGACGGCAGCGCGATAGCGCTGCGCTGGAGCTTCGGCGACGGGATGTCGGGAACCGGAGCCGAGCCTGGAAAGATCGTCTACCGCACGCCCGGCGTCTTCCGTGTGTCGTTCGTGGCCGAAGACGACAAGGGGGGGCGCGGCGGCGCATCCACGACGGTCACCGTGCGCGCGCTCAATGACGACTGTGCAAATGCGCAGCCCCTGGCGCTCGTGTCCGGCGTCACCGTGGTGACCCGGACGGGGAATGCCGGAACGCTCGTGACCGATCCGGCCGATCCGGCGACGTGCTCACAGCCGGCGATCTCCAATTCCGTCTGGTTCACGTTCACTCCGCCCGCCACCGGTACGCTCGAGCTGGACACGTTCGGCTCGCTGGGAGACACGGTGCTCGCGCTGTACGACGGCCCGTGCGGAGCGGCCGGGCCCGCGCTCGCCTGCAACGACGACGCGGACGGCGTCTCGGGCGGCCCGTCGCAGCTGGCCACGCAGAACGTCACCTCAGGGAAGACCTACCGCGTGCTGGCCGCCACCTGGTCCAGCCCCTCGGATGGCTTCAGCGAGAGCGTGGACAGCCTTCGCGTGCGCGCGCGCTTCACGCCAGCGGCGGCCGTGGCGCCCACGCCCGGCACGACGGCGATTCTCCCCGTCGTGCTCGATGCGACCGGCAGGAACGGCGCGCACTTTTCGAGCGATCTCGTCGCGCTGAATCGGGGCTCCTCGCCGCTCACGGTGGCCTTCACGTACGGCGGTCCCGTCGGCGGCACGCTGGAATCCACCTCGTCCCTCGTGCTCCCCGCGGGAGCGCAGCTCCGTGCGGCGGATGCCCTGGCCGAGCTGCGGCGGGAGGGAATCAGCATTCCGAGGACGACGCCGACCAGCTCGCAGGTCGGCTCGCTCACGGCGCTCGTGACGGGCGGAGACCCGAACGGTCTCGTGCTGCTTTCGCGCACCTCGTCGCCCAACACCAACGCTGCCGTCGGCGGCACATTCGGGCTCTTCTCCGCCGGAACGCCTTTCGCATTGGCCGCGGACGGCGAGGCCGTCTTCGTCTACGGCCTGAGGCAGACCGAGCGCGACCGCGCGAACCTCGCGCTCGTGCACGTGCGCACGCCGCGTCCCGCCAGCGAGGCCGCGACCCCGATCACCCTCGCCATTCAGATCTTCGACGCTTCGGGAGGTGCCTCGCCGACTCCTCTGGCCAACGTGGTCCTCCAGCCCGGCGAGTGGAAGCAGCTCAACGAGGTTCTCTCGCTCGCCGGGCTCGCCGAGGCGGGTGCCAGCGGGGGCGTCGCTCGCATCCGCCGCATCGCGGGCACGGGGCGCTTCGTCGCGTACGGCGTCGTGAACGATCAGAAGACGGCGGACGGGTCCTTCATCCCGATGACGCGCGCGGGCGAGCTGAAGGCTTCGGACACGCTGCTGGTGCCGATCGTCCTCGAGGCGGGCGGCCTCTCCGGCTCGTTCTTCACCAGCGAGCTCGTGCTGGCCAACCGCTCCGCGAGCGCCGGCGCGGCCACGGTGCGTTACGTGGCGTCGCCGCTGTTCGGCGGGCTCGGCTCCGGCAGCGCCACGTTCGAGCTGGGCGCGGGCAGCCAGCTGGTCGTGCCGAGCACGATCCAGGCGCTGCGCCAGCGCGGGCTCGCGATTCCGACGGGGAGCGCTCAGGGAGGCGCGCTCTTCGTCACGTGGAGCGGCTTTGCCGGCGGAGACGACGTCTACGCCGGCGTGCGCACCGGCACGCCGAATCCTGATTCCGCGCAAGGAGGATCCTTCGGCGTCTTCTCTCCGGCGCTCGGTACGGCGGACCTCGCCGGGCCGGCGGCAATCATGGCGGCCCTGCGGCAGGACGATCGCGTGCGCTCGAATCTCGCCGTGGTGAATGGCGGCGGCGAGCCGATCACGCTCGCGGTCGCCATCCGCACGAACGAGGGCGCGTCCGCGGGCAGCGTGCTATCCCGCGTGCTCGCTCCAGGTGAGTGGTATCAATGGTCGAACGTCTTCGCGCTCGCCGGATACACGGGCGACGAAGGGTACGCGGTCGTCACGCGCACGGCGGGGACCTCGCCCTGGTATGCGTACGGCGTTCTCAACGACGCCGCGACTTCGGACGGCAGCGTGATCACTCCCGTGCGGTGAGACGCATCGCGGACATCGACCGGAGGATGTGCCCGACCGGCTGGTTCTCAAGGGCGGGAATCGCGTCGAGAAAGGGCCTTCACGGGCCGTGCGGAGAGGGTCCGCTGGACATCACGGGCTGACTCGGGTGCAATGGGGGCCTCGCGTCCACCTCAAGGAGTACCCGATGGCATCGCTCCCAGGCCACCCCGCGCGCACGCTCCGAATCGGAATTCGTTCCCGGCTGGGCACGACGGATCCTTCGCTCGTGAAGGACAGCGATACCCATATGGGGCTCGAGCCGGTGTTCGAGACTCCGTTCATCGGAGCGCCCGGGAACGAGCCGCCCGTGCCGTCGCTCTTCGCAGAGCCGCTCCGTGTGGAAGCGAACGGTCTCGTGCTCTCGTCCGCCGTGCGTCCCGGCATCGTCTTCTCCGACGGCACGCCCTGTACCGCCGAGGCCATAGCCACCTCGCTGAGGCGTGTCCTCGACCTGACCGCTCGCGCCAAGGTGCAGGCTCGCGGCGAGCGGGTGGAGTTCACCCTGCGTGCTCCTGATCCTCACTTCGCCACGATCCTCACGCAGCCCTCGTACGGCATCGTCCTGAACGTCGGAGGAAAGCTGCTCGGCACGGGATCCTTCCTGGCCCCCGAGGCGCTCGAAGGGGGAGATCCGACGCAGTCCGATCACGTGATCCTGCGCGCCAATCCGCGCGCCCGCGAGAAGCCGAAGGTAGACGCCGTCGCTCTGGATGTGTACTCCGATACGGAAGCCCTGCTCGCGGCGGTGATCGCGGGCGACGTGCACATCACGTACGGCCTCACCTCGGCCCATCTCCCGCTTCTTCGCGGCGCACCCGTGTATCCGAAGGTGCTGGACGGCACGAGCACCTCGATTCTCTTCGTCAACACCGAGCGGCCCGCCTTGAAAGACGTGCGCATCCGTCGCGCGATCTGCGTGGCGCCGAGCCGCGCGGATGTCGCGCGGGCTCTCTTCGGACCTCTGGGTCTGAGCTTCGCGGCCAAGGGGCTGCTGCCTCCCTTCCTGGGCACCGAGATGTCGCTCGGCGTCCTGGACGGCAGCCCCACCGAGGCGGCGAAGCTGCTCGCGGAGCCGGGCGTCCAGCTGCCTCAGACGCTGGATCTGCTGCTCACCTGGGGCTCGAAGTCGTACCTTCCCGACCCTCCCGCCGCGGCCCGGGTGATCACCGAGCAGCTGCAGGCCGTGGGGATCACGGTGCGGGTGGTGGTGCCGAAGG
>JBDSFL010000391.1:0-7468 GCA_039919545.1 Thermoanaerobaculia bacterium
AACGAGGTGCTCGTCGAGGATCCCGCTCGCGAGCATCGCGGCAGCGCGGGCCGCGACCGCCTCGTCGCCGAGATCAAGAAGCGAAGCTTCGATCGCGCGCTCGTCTTCCCCACGAGCTTCCGCAGCCTGTGGTCCTCCTATCGCGCCGGAATTCCGGAACGGCTCGGGTACGGCGGAGAGCTGCGCAGCCTGATGCTGACCCGCATCGTCCCGGAACGCCGGCCTCACGACGAGCACCAGATCTGGAAACACCTGCGTCTCGTCGAAGCCGCCGGAGCCGCCGTCCCTGCGCGCCCCGATTCCTCGTGGGAGGTCTCCGACACCCTGCGCGACGCGGGCCGCGAAAGGCTCGACGAGACCGGCTGGTCAGGCAGCCCCTTCCTCGTCGCTCACGTCGCCTCGTTCGCGCATGCGGCCAAGCGCTGGCCCTTGCCGCGGTTCGCTGGGCTCTTCGATGCGCTCGCCCGCGCGCGGAACTTCGACACGGTGCTCGTGGGCAGCGCGGGGGAAGCGGACGTGAATGCGCAGGTCCACGCGCTGGCGCGCGAGGCGCGCATCCTGGACCTTTCGGGAAAGAGCAGCCTACCCGAGCTGCTCGGCGTGCTGCGATCCGCGGCGCTCTTCGTGGGGAACGACTCGGGGATCTCTCATCTGGCGGCCGCGGTTGGCATTCCCACCGCGGTCGTCTTCGGGCCCACCGATCCCGACGCCACGCGTCCCTGGGACGGCCAACGACCGGACGGAAGCGCGGCGCGCATCACGGTGATCCGCAAGCGGCCGCTCTGCGCCCCGTGCCGGTTCGCCGTCTGCCCGATCGACCATCGCTGCATGGAGGACATCGTCGTGAGCGACGTCCTCCGCGGAATCGATCGCGTGCTGGACGAACCCCTGCCCGCCTGAGCTCGGTTCTTCTCAGAGCTTCTTCAGCTCGCGCGTGGCGCCCCCATGACCCGGATTCAGCTGGAGTGCGCTCTTGAACTCGGCACGCGCCTCTTCCTTGCGCCCCAGCTTCTCGAAGATCTGGCCCTTCCGGAAGCGGGCGTCGGCCCACGTCGGCCCATCCGGCTTCGCCGCCTTCGCGAGGAATTTATCCAGGCAGGCGAGCCCCTGCTCGTACTCCTGCCCCCAGAGCACGACGAGCTTGCCGATCGCATAGTTCGGCAGCGGTTCATCGGGGCGTGCGGCCAGACGTCCCTTGCACCACTCCACCGCCTCGGCGAATCGCTTCTCGCTCGCGCAGAAGTTGACGAACCCGATGAAAGCGCGATCGTCCAGGGCATCGCTCTCGAGGGCTTTTCGATACGCCGCCTCGGCTTCTGAACTCATCTTCTCCGACTGCAGCACCATCGCGCTGGCGAGGCTCCTGCGGCTCGAGCCGTCCGTGCCGATCTTCTGAGCGAGCGCTTTCGCCTTCTCCTTGCTCCCTCCGGCGACTCCCGGCGCGAGCACATAGAACTCGAGCAGGTCGAGCCCCGCGTCGGTGTTGCTCGCGTCGAGCTCGAAGGCGCGTTCGAACGCCGTGCGGCTCTTCTTCGCCCAGCCCAGCGCGGTGAACAGCGAGGCCTGCTGTGCCTTCACGGCATAGGCTTTCCCGAGCCACTGCTGAAGCACGGAACGGTCGGAGGCCCCCTTGGAGGCGTCCTCTCCGGCTTTGATCGCCTCGTCCACTTTGCCCGCGCGCAAGGCGCCCTTCATCCGCTCGACGGCGTCGTCGGTGGGCGGAGAGAAGAGCAGGAAGGTCGCAAGAAGGAGATGCTGCATGAATCGCTCTTTCAAAAAGAATGCTTTGAAAATCGCGAACTGCAAGAAGGAGACCAGACGCTTTTGACACCCTGCGTGGTCGAGACGGTGTGGCCAGGCGCCACAGCTTTCAGAACTTCTTCAGCTCCTTCGTCGCGCCCGGATGCGAGGGATTCAGCTTCACCGCGATCTGGAATTCGGCGCGCGCCTCGTCCCGCCGTCCGAGCTTGAGCAGGATCAGCCCCTTGCGGTAGCGCGCGTCCGCCCAGGTGGGTCCGATCGGCTTCGTCGGCGTCTTCAGGAACTCATCCAGGCTCTGAAGCCCTTCCTCGAGCTGCTGCCCCCTCACGGAAGCGAGCTTGCCGAGCTGATAGAGCGTTCCCTTGACGTCCGGATGCGATTTGATGTGCTGCCTGCAGAGTTCGAGACCGTCGGCGAAGCGCTTCTCCGCCACCAGGAACGTCATGAAGTGGGTGAGGTTCCGCTCGTCCTCGGGGTCCTTCTCCAGCGCCTTGCGAAAGGCGGCCTCGGCCTCGACGGCTTTTCCATCACCCTGAAGGAGCAACGCCTGCGCGAGCAGTTGACGGCTCGAATCGGTTGAGCCCACATGAGGCGCGAGGGCGCGGGCCTCCTCGATGCCTCCCCCGGCGAACCCCGGCGCCAGGAGGTAGTACTGGATGAGGTCGATCCCGGCATCCGAGTTCGAGGGATCGAGCTGCACGGCCTTCTCGAAAGCGATCCGGCACTTCTTCGCCCAGGAGAATTTCTTCAGCAGCGAGGCCTCCTGCGCCTTCTGCGCGTACGCCCTCCCCAGCCAGTAGTGAACCTCGGATCGCGCCGGCTCCCGCTTGATGGCCAGCTCGCCGAACGACACCGCATCGTCCAGACGGCCTTGCCGGATCGCTTCACGCATCCGCTCGTAGGGTGGCTCTCCGGCAATCTGCGGAAGTAGCGCAAGGAGCGCGGTGAGCAGAAGCTGTCTCAGCATCGAGTCGGAAGATACTCCGATCGCGCCATGAACGAGAACGCCCCCGACTCTGGTGATTCCGAGCCGCCGCCGGTGCGGCTCGGGCTCGTGCTCTTCGCCGCCGGCTTCGTCACGTTCTCGCTGCTGTACTCCGTGCAGCCTCTCCTTCCTTCATTCGCCATCGAGTTCGCTCGAGAGCCCGCGACCGTCAGCCTCACCCTCTCCGTCTCCACCGCCGCCCTCGCCGTGGGAATGCTCCTCGCGGCCCCTCTGTCCGAGAGGTTCGGGCGCACCGCGGTGATGAAGATCGCCCTCATCTCGTCCTCGCTGCTCGCGCTGGCGGTGCCGCTCTGCCACGATTTTGGATTGCTCCTCGGCGTTCGGGCTTTGCTGGGGGTCGCGCTTTCCGGAGTCCCGGCAGTCGCCATGGCGTACCTGACGGAGGAGATCCCCCCCGCGAAAGCGGGTGGGGCGATCGGACTCTTCATCAGCGGGAACGCGATCGGCGGGATGTCGGGCCGCATGATCACCGGCTTCCTCACCGACCACTTCAGCTGGCGAGTCGCGCTGCTGGTTCTCGCCGTCGTCTCGTTGACCACGAGCGTCTGGTTCGTGCTCCATCTCCCGCCCTCGCGGCGATTCAGCCCGCGTCCGCTCGACCTGAAAACGTGGCGCGCCGGATTCCAGGCGAGCGTCGAGGATCCCGGCCTGCTCTGCCTCTACGGCGTCGCCTTTCTCCTGATGGGGAGCTTCGTCTCGCTTTACAACTACGTCACTTTCTTGCTGATGGGCCCGCCCTTCGACCTCACCCACGCCCAGGTCTCGGGCGTTTTTCTTCTTTATCTGGTGGGTACCTTCAGCTCCCCGTGGGGAGGGCGGCTGGGCGATCGCTTCGGGCGTCGCCGGGTGCTCTGGGTCGCGATCTGTGTCCAGCTGGCCGGCGCGTTCTGGACGCTCGGTCCCGGACTGATCATGAAAATCTTCGGCATCGCGATCTTCACCTTCGGATTCTTTGCGGCCCACGCCCTCGCGGGGAGCTGGGTCGGCTTGCGCGCGCTCGCCAACAGCGGGTCGGCCTCGGCCGTCTACCTGTTCGCCTATTACGTCGGCTCGAGCCTCGCTGGAACTCTGGGCGGGGTCTTCTGGTCGCGCTCGGGCTGGCCCGGCGTCGTTGCGATGATCGCGCTGCTGCTGGCCGCCGGCATCGCGCTCGCGCTGCGGCTCACCGCCATCCCACCGGTGACCAACGCTCCTGCGCGGATCTGAGAAGCCGGGACTACACGACGCGGCGCAGCCGCTCGGCGTCCACGAACTGGCAGATGAGATGGATGACGGCCAAGTGCAGCTCCTGCACGTGGGCTGTTTCATCGCTCGGGATCACGAGGCCGATGTCCCAGTTCACGGCTTCGGAACGCCCCTTCTCGCCGGTGAGAAGGATCGTCGCGAGCCCGCGGGTGCGAGCCGCCCGAAGCGCCTTCAAAACGTTCGGGCTCTTGCCGGAGGTCGACAGGCCCAGGGCCACGTCGCCCGGCCGCCCCAGCGCTTCGATCTGACGGGAGAAGATCTCCGAATAGTCGAAGTCGTTCGCGCAGGCGGTGAGGATCGCGATGTCCGCGGTGAGCGCCACGGCGGGCAGCGCGGGGCGATCGTCCTTGTAGCGCACCACGAGCTCTGCGGAGAGGTGCTGCGCCTGCGTCGCGCTGCCGCCGTTCCCGAACGTGAAGAGGGTGTGCCCCGAGAGGACCGCGTCGGCCACCATCTGGCTGGCGGCCATCGTCTCGTCCCCGATCGCGTCGGCGGCGCCTGCAGCCAGCATGGCCAGATCGGCGAAGTAGTCATGCATCTTCGGTCCCTCGCATTCTCGTCACCATGGACGTGGTCGAGCGCCCTTCCATCAGCGGAATCAGCACGACCTCGCCGCCGTACGATCGCACGTACGTCGCGCCCACCACGGTCGACTCGACGTAGTCGCCCCCTTTCACCAGCACCTGGGGGCGGATCAGCTCGATGAGGGAGAGCGGCGTGTCTTCCTCGAACACGACCACGAAGTCGACCGCGTCGAGGCCGCCGAGCACCTGCGCGCGATCGTGCTCGGAGAGGATCGGGCGCGAATCGCCCTTGAGCCGCTTCACAGACGCATCGCTGTTGATCCCCACGATCAGCACATCCCCCTGCTCCCGCGAGGCGGCCAGCAGCTTCACGTGCCCCGGGTGCAGCAGGTCGAAGCACCCGTTCGTGAAGACGACGCGTCGATGGGCGCGCTGCAGCGTGGCCACCACCGCCGCCAGGTGCCGGCTGTCGAGAAGCTTCTCTTCCGGCGAGGCGCTGAGCCCCTCGAGGAGGTCGGCCCACGTGATGCTGGCGGTGCCGACCCTCGCGACCGCGCAGCCCGCGGCCCGGTTGGCCACCTCGGCCGCACCGAAGAGGTCGAGCCCCGAGCCCAGGGCCAGGCCCAGCATCGCGAGCACCGTGTCGCCAGCGCCCGTCACGTCGAACACCTCGCGCGCGCGAGTCTTGATGCGGCGCGGCTCGCCCCCGCGCTCGAGCAGCAGCATGCCGTCTTCCGAAAGCTTCACGAGCAGCGCATCGAGCCCCAGCTCCAGGCGAAGCGACTCCCCTTGCTCGGCCACGGCCGAGAAGTCGCGCGCCGATTCTCCGGTCACGGTCTCGAGCTCCTTGCGGTTCGGCGTGACGACGGAAGCGCCGCGGTAGCGCGAATAATCGCGCCCCTTGGGATCCACCAGCGCCGGGATCCCCCGGCGGCGCGCGGCCTCGAGGAGCGTACTCAGGATGCGAGGCGTCAGCGTGCCCTTCGCGTAATCCGACAGGAGGAGGACGTCCGCGACGTCGACCGCCGAGAGCGCCGCGTCCAGCAGCCGAGCCTCCGCTCTTTCGGAGAGGCCGGCCGCGATCTCCTGGTCGACCCGGAGAATCTGGCGGCCCTCGGAGACCATGCGCCGCTTCACTGGTGTCGTGCGATGACCGTCGACCACGATGGTGCCGCTCGCGCCGGGGAGATGGATGAGCCTTCTCGCGAGCCACTCCCCTTCTTCCTCGGGCCCCACCGCGCCGAGCGCGATGGTGCGCGCACCGAGCGCGGCCAGGTTCTCGACCACGTTGCCGGCGCCACCCGCGCGGCGGCTCATCGAACGGAGCGCCAGCAGCGGCACGGGCGCTTCCGGCGCCACGCGCGTCACGTCGCCCATCCAGGTCTCGTCGAGCATCAGGTCGCCCACCACCGCGACGGTCACACTCGGGGCGGCGGCGGCGAGCGCCGCGAGCTCGCGCGGGGTCACGAAATGGCTCTCGTCGCTCGAGCGCTGGCCCCACGACGAGGTGTCGCGGCGGTTTTCACGGTTTGATTCCCAGCCCGAGCACGAGCGCCTGCGCGATGAGCGGCACCAGGATCTCGTGGTGCCCGGTCAGCGCGAAGGAGCGGCCTCCGGCCATCACGGGACGCTTCAGGACGTTCTCCTGCGGCCGGTAGTGCCGGATCATGTCGAGGTCGACGGTGGTGAAGTTCCTCACGTCGTGCCCGAGATTCCGCGCGAGCGAGAGCGCCTTCAGGAAGACTTCCGGGAGGATCACGCTCGAGCCCGCGTTGATCCAGACGCCGCCGTCTCCGAGGGTCCCGATGATTCCCTGGATCGTGCGGAAGTCGCGGAAGGACATCTCCCCCACGAGGGCTCCGTCCATGCCAGGGTGCTGCACGAGCGTGTCGGTGCCGAGCCCGACATGCACGGTGAGAGGGATGCCGAGCTCCGCCGCCGCCGCGAACACTGAGAACGAGCGAAAGGGATGACGGCTCGCGAGAATGGATTCGCCGAGCGCGCGCCCGTAGCCCCAGCCCTTCTCTCGACCCGTTTTCAGCGCGCGGAAGATCGAGACGCCGGTCTCGCGGCTCATCCCGAATTCGCCGTCGGAGAGCACGGCGCCCACGTCCTCCGAGGTGCGGCCGTGGAAGGCCAGCTCGAAGTCGTGGATTCCGCTGGCGCCGTTGGTGGCGAGAGCCGTGATGAAGCCGCGGCGCATCAGATCGATGAGGGTTGGGGCGAGGCCCGTCTTCAGGATGTGCGCGCCGAAAGCGAAGACGACCGGCCGTTTTCGCTCACGGGCCAGCGCGATGGAGCCCACGACCTCTTTCAGCGAATCGGCCGCGAGCAGGTGCGGAAGCCCGTCCCAGAAACGCACGAAGGAATCGGTATCGGCCGGCTTCACGCCAAAGGCGTCTACCCCGACCTTGAAGCGCCGCGTGGCGATGGGATACGTCGTTGCCACGGTGCGGATCCGGCGACGAGGGGCTTTCTTCGCGGGCTTCTTCATGGGGCCGTCCTCACGCACGACCGTTCCGGGCCAGGGCCTGGAGCCGGTCGAGACCATCGGCGAGCGTTCGGGCGAGTATCGCACCGGGGGCCCGCTCCTTCACGATCGGACGATGCTCGCGCCCGTAACCCGTCAGCAGATGCACGGTCGTGGCGCCGAGAGCGATTCCGGCCCCCACATCGTCCCAGCGGTCTCCGAACACGGCGGCCCTCGCCGGCTCCAGGCCATGCTCCTTCAGCGCACGCCGGTGCAGCAGCGTGCCCGGCTTGCGGCAGCGGCAGTCGCGCGTGTACTCGGGCACGCTGCCATCCGGATGATGGGGACAGACGAGGAACTCGGTGATCGGCACCCCGCGGGCCAGGAGACGGCGCTCGACTTCCGTGTTCACGGCCACGACCTCTTCAGGGCTCGTCATGCCGCGCGCCACGCCCGACTGAT
>JBDSFL010000428.1:0-2885 GCA_039919545.1 Thermoanaerobaculia bacterium
GCTGCGCCAGCCCCAATCGACCGCGCTCACCGCCGCTCAGGCCCGCGAGGGGACGGGTGCGCGCGCCATCGGGATCGAACCCCAGCCCGTCGAGGACGGCATCGATCCGGGCCGCGAGGGTGTACCCTCCCTCGCGATCGAAGCGCTCCAGGTCGCGATCGTATCGGTCCAGCATTTGCGGAGTGCAGCGGTCGCCGGCCTCGGCGAGCCCGGTGGCCTGCTCTCCCAGCGAACGTTCGAGCGCCAGAAGGTCCTCGAACGCGCTCGCGGCCGCCTCCCAGACGGTCGTCGCGCCCGGGAACTCGCGCTGCTGCTCCACGACGGAGTACCGAAGGCCGCTTGCCCTCGCCACGGTACCCACGCTGGGCTCGCTCTCGCCGGATATGAGACGGAAGAGCGTCGTCTTGCCGGAGCCATTCCGGCCGATGAGGCCCCATTTCTCCCCGCGGGTCACCGTGAGGGTGACATCCCCGAGCAGGCGCGTGGCGCCGAACTCTATCCCGACGCCGGAGAGCGCGAGCTGACTCACTTCGCGGTCCACTCCCGCCAAGTCGCCTCGGCGTCGCCTACCGTCAGCTGCTGCTGGTAGCGGACGAGCGGCATGCGAAGCAGGAGCGGTTCCTCGACCAGCTTCTCCAGCCAGCCCTCCTCGCTCAACCGGGCCGCCCCTAAGCCGAGATCCGCGACACGTCGCGAGCTCCGATCGAGCAGCGCTTCCGAGCCGAACCTCTGTGCGAAACGGCGGAGCTCGCCACGGGAGGCAGCGCGCTCGAGCAGGTCGACGAAGTGGGTCTCGACGCGCCGCTCGGCGAAGAACCGCAGCGCCTTTCGCGTCTCGCGACTCTTTCGGATACCGAAGATTTGTACGTCCATAAGGCGGCAATCTACACCGACCCGGACGCGTGGCGGGGTGGGCCGAGGGCGCGCCCTCAACAGCGCCAGGCGGGGATCTACGTGGGGTGCTTCGTCGGCAGGGGGGGCCGGTCCGAGAGCCGCGCCGGCCTCAGGGAGCGACGAAGGACCAGTCCGCGGACACCTGCCCTCGTGTGCCGCTCAACGACACGCTGCCCATCACGTTGGTCCCACGCGCAGGGATCGGGCTGACACGGAGGCGCACGAGCAGTCGTTCGGGATCGGCGGACCGAGCCAGGATTCCGAGGACCGCCTGCAGCTGGTCGGCAGGATCGGCTGCGGCGTAGACGCCGCCCGTCCGCGAGGCGAGTTGTTGGAGGAGCACGGCGGCCTCGCCCGGCGGATCGTGCTCGGCTGCCGCGCCGAGCCCGATGGCGAAGACACGCACGCCGGCCGCCACCGCCGCGTCATACAGCTGTTCGGCAACCACTTGGTCGCTCGTGACGCCATCGGTAATCACGATCAGCGTCCGCTGGTACGTCCGCGGCGTTGTCGTATCGATCCAGTTGATCACTTCCACCCCCGACTGGAAGAGCGGCGTCAGAGCGCCGGGGACGCCCTGGATCTCATCCAGTACGGCATTCAAGGGATTCTCGTCGGAGGTGAACCCGGCGAGGAGACGCGTGCGCGCGAACCCATTCGTCGGCGTGGCGTCACCCCGCCCAAAGTCGAGCAATGCCACGAGGTTGCCGGGACGGATCGGGAGCACCTCCCGCCAGAAAGCCTGCGCCGCGAAGGCCCGCACGCGGTCGCGATCCGAGAATCGCATGGATCCGGAATCGTCGATGAGGATGGCAGCCGCGACTGGCGCGGTGTCGGGGGGCTCCAAGCCCGTGCCGCTCGTGGACAGCGAAATCGTGGTCGGAGCGGTAAGGCTGGTGCTGATGGACCATGCATCCTGGAGATAGGTCGTCCCAGTTCTGTCGGAGGGAACCAGATTCAACGCGAACTCGCCGGCATTGCGAAAGGTGGCGGAATCCACCCGCACGTTCACGGCCAGGTGCAACGGCGGCGATGGGTCACTCGGGCCGCCTCCGTCCCCGCACCCGGGAAGCAGCAGCGCGAGGAGAACAGCGAGCGCGAGGGACGCGTACGAGTGGAGGGCACGGGTCACAGTGTCATTCCTCGAGAAGTGGAAACCGGGGGGCCCAAGCCGCTCCCAACCGGACAGCGTCGCGCGTCCCTCAATCCGAGGTGGCGGGGTAGCCGTAGGCGTAATACAACGCGTGGCTCGAGACCACCTTTCCCTCGGGATCGTTGAGCACGGCCCCGACCACGTTCCCGCCGGCGTCGACGAGTTGCCGGTGAGCACGTTCCGCAGCGTCCCGGTCCGTATGACCGGCGCGCACGACGAGCAGCACGTCGTCTGCGACCGGCGCGAGAATCACGGCGTCCGCGCTCGCATGCGCGGGCGGCGTGTCGAGGATGACCACATCGAAATCGCTCGAAAGGGTGGTCAACAGCGCGCGGAAGGTTCCCGCCTTCAACGTTCCCGCCTCCTTCCCGTCCACCGCGCCGCAGGGAAGGAGCCACAACCCGTGAATGCTCGTCTCGCGAATGTTCCGTGGCAGAGCCGAAGCGCGGTGGGGCGCGGCGGGCGCCGTCAGGGCCGCGCGGCCGTTCTTCCTGGTAGCAGGTTCCGCCGCGGGCGCCGCCTGCGCGGGAGCCGACGCATCTTCCCGTATCAGGGACGGGGCCATGCTGAACGCGTGCTCGGGCGGGAGGCGATCCTCCAGAGGTTCGGCCTCGATGGTGGTGGATGCCGGTCGCAGGAGCTCGACGAGACCCGGTGCCCGGGTCACCTGGAACAGCTTGTGCAGCCGTGGGCGGCGGAGGTCGCAATCCACCAGAAGCACTCGGGCCCCCTCCCGTGCGAATGTCACCGCCAGGTTCGCCGCGACCAGCGTCTTGCCATCCTGCGGGGCCACACTGGTCACCAGGATCGTCCGCTGCCGCTCGCCCCAGCCGTACGT
>JBDSFL010000435.1:0-7684 GCA_039919545.1 Thermoanaerobaculia bacterium
CTCCGAAGGGGTCAGGTCCTCATTATCCATTATAGGAACTATAATGGATAATGAGGACCTGACCCCTCTTTCCCCCGGCGAACCCGGCGATCCGACTCCCGCCGATCGGGGGCTCGCGGACCGGCAGGCGCTGCTCGCGCGGCTCCTCGTGGCCGAGGAGGCTCCATCGCCGCTCGAGGCGGAAGCCTTCGGCGCGTCAGGGCTGGAACGCACGCGGGCGATTTTGCTGCACAAGCGTGTGGACGATGCGTTGCCGCTCCTGCCTCGCAGCGCGGCCCGCCAGCACGAGCTTCGCCACGTCGCGCTCTCGTGCGTCGCCCGGCTGCCGCGCGCTCCGCGGCGAGCGGGCGTGGCGGATGCGCTCGCCATCGCCGAGGCGGCCTGCGCGCACGCGGCGCTCGCCCCGGCGGCGCGCATCGACAGCATGCTGCTTCGAACACGCTTCATCCCGCGCCCCCCGGGCGTCTCGCCCACGCCGCGTGCCGCGCCCTTTGTCGGGCGCACGGCGCGGCCGGAAGGGGGAAGCGTGTGGGCCTTGAAGGGGCCGGGGGCGGAAGCCTCGGTCAGGATCTGGGAAACGAGAAAGGGAGGAATTTCGTGATGACAGCGATGGCGGATGCGAACGGCGGATTGAACAGTCTCCCGGCGTCGGTGAGAGGCTCGCTCGAAGAGCTGCGCAAGGGTCTCGTGGAAGCCCTCGGAGACCGGCTGGAATCGGTCGTCGTCCACGGCAGCTCCGTGCGCGGCGACTTCGAGGACGGGCGCAGCGACGTGGACGTGATCGTGGTCCTGAAAGACACGTCGCTCGACGCGCTCGAAGCGCTCGCCAACCCGCTCGCCCTGGCTCGGAACTCCGGGCGCGTGGAGACGATGATCCTGAAGGCCGCAGAGGTGGCCGGCGCGGCCGACGTCTTCCCGCTCTTCTACGACGACGTGAAGGCGTGTCATTTCGTGCTGTGGGGGAGCGATCCCTTCGCGCCGCTCGAGGTCTCGGACGCCCATCGGCGGCTGCGTATCGAGCAGGAGCTTCGCGAGGCGCGGATCCGGATGCGGCGCGCCGTGGCCGACGGTCTCGGCTCCGACCCGGTGCTGGCGGGAACTCTGCAGCGCAAGGTGAGGCAGCTGCGCAGCCCGCTCCGGGCGCTGCTGCTTCTGAACGGAGTGAAGGTGGGACACGGGCTTTCCGAGATCCTGGCAGCCTGCGGAAAGCGCTGGAGCCTGGCGACGGCCTCGCTCGAGGACGTGCGGCCCGCGCCGCGAGATGCGCACGCCATCTATCGCCAGCTCCTCGACCTCGCCATCGACGACGTCGATCGGCTGCAGGACGGAGCGCACGCGTGATCGCGCCCCTGGTCGACTTTTTTCCTTTCAACATGGAGTCGGGTCCCCAGTTTCTTTTCTTCTTCCTGCTGCTCGGCATCGGCGTCGCCATCGCCACGAGCCAGCTGAAACAGCTGGTCGGCACGCGGCTCGACGCGCAGGCCGCGGGCACGGATGGAACTGGCTCGGCGGCCCGCCTGAGGCCGGGTCTCGTGCCGCGCCCCGAGGACGCGTTCGCCATCGCCTATCTGCGCGACGGCGCGGCGGGCGTGAGCGGCACGCTCCTCTCGGTCGCGCTGGCGGAGAAGTGGCTGGTGCCGGACAAAAAGCGGGGGAACGCGCATCTGAAGTTCGACCCCAAGCACCAGGCCACCGATCCGTGCGCGGCGAACCTGCACAAGGAGCTCTCCTCGCTGAACAAGCACGACCTCACCACAGGCGAGGCCCTGGCGGCCTCGAAGAAGGTGGCCGAGTCTCTGAGCTACACGTGCCAGACGCAGCTGGAGGAAGCGGGCTTCGTGAGGCGCGACGCCACCACGCGCGCGGTGAAGCGTGTGGTGCTGGCAGGTGCGTTGCTGCTGCTGGCCGTGGCCGGAATCCGCGCGCTGCGCGCCATGGAGCTGTCGCGGCCGTTCACGCTGCTGGTCTGGGAGACGATCATCCTGATGATTCCATTCCTCGCGATGTCGGCCAGCAGCAAGGAAAGCACCCTGAAGAAGACGTACCTCGCCTGGCTGAAGGACGCGACGCATTCGCTGCGCGAGGACGTGGGCTCGGGCCGCCGGCGCGAGCCGCGCGACGTGGCGCTGGCCGTGGCCGTGGCGAGCGCGGCGGGGTTCATGGCGGCGCCGCTCTTTGCCGACATCGGCTCCTCGCTCTTCCCCACGCCCCGGATCGCCTCCTCGAGCGGCGGCAGCAGCAGCAGCAGCGGCGGGAGCAGCTGCAGCTCGTCCAGTTGCGGTGGAGGGGGAGGCTGCGGCGGAGGCGGGGGCTGTGGCGGCGGCGGAGGATGCGGCGGCTGAACGCACCCTCCGCGCTCGTCCCGGCGGCCCTCGAGGTCGTCGACTTTTCCGACGGGCTCTTCCGCCTCCACAAGCGCGGCCCCACGCTGGACGGCTCCGTGCCGCTTCGCGTGGCTCAAGGGTGTGTGCCGCTGCTGATGGGAAATGCGTGGGGGCTCCAGCTCGAGCTGTTGCGCCCGCTCACGCTCGCGCGATCGATCCCCGTCCTGAAGGTCGCGCTGGCACCCGAGAGCCGTGAAGAGCTCGAACGCGTGCGCCGCGCCGCCGTTCCGCGACTCGCGGCAAGCGGTCTGCTGCCGCGCGCAAACGGCTGGGAGCGGCTGCTGCGCGCTCCTCTCGCCGCTCCGTCCCTGCTCTCGCTCTCCTTCTTCACGGGCCTCCTCGTCAAGCCAGGGGCCGATACCTGGCTCAGGCTCACGAGCGGCGCGAACCGGCGCAGCACGCTCTTCGAGGTGGACGAGGCGCTGCTGGCGGGGGAAGAGGGTTTCGTGCCGCTCGTCGTCACGCTGCGCTTCCGCACGCGGCCCCTTGCGGGACAGCGGCTCGTGGGAGAGCTCGCGTCCTTGTCTCCGTTGCGGCCCGGGGCCCCGCTCGAGGTCGTGCCGCTGGAGCGCGCCCCCGACATCGGACGCCGCCACGCGGCGTTCTACGACGCGGGTTACTTCGAGACGAAGAAGACGGACGTTGCGCTGAAGTACCGCCGCCTCGTCGCCGGGGAGGCGCGGGAGTGCCCGCACGCGGCGGCGGCGTCGTCGTCGAAAGAAGCCGTGCCGGAGCCGCGTTCCCGGCTCGTCACGGCGGGCCCCGCCGCGCCAGAGGTGCGGGAATGGCGCCGCGTCATCACCGGAGCGTCCCCGCAACCGCTGGCGCTGGCACCCGATCGAACGGGCGTTCCGCATGCGCTGTACCGCAGCCCGATCGCCTTCTCGATCCTCTTCGACGGCCTCACGGTCGCGATCGACTTCGATCGTGACGAGCTGGCCGCGGCGGCGCGTGTCATCGAGCGCACGTTCGACGAGGCGTGCGGCGAGGGCTTCGTGGCCGCAAATCGCGGCGCGCTGTGGTATCTCACCAAGCTGTTCACGCCGCATCCGCCGGGCGAGCCGCACTTCTTCGTGAAGCCTTGGGCCTTCATGGTGACGCCGCCAGGGTGGTCGAGCGTGCTCGACGGCGTGCACGCGAGCGGCTTCGACGTGCTGCGCGGCGTCGTTGCGACCGACGTCTTCCACGCCACCCCGGCCGTGTTCAAGCTGCACGAGGTCGGGAAGAGAATCCGTGTGGCCGCGGGCGACCCGCTCCTCACGATCATCCCCGTGCCGAGATCTCTCGGCGACGCGGGTGCGACCGAGCCGGACCCGATCGAATCGTCCTGAGGCGTCCGCGTCAGTCGGCGGGCATCTTCTGCACCGGGATCGTCGACATCGGCCTCCCCTCGCCCACGAGCTGGAAGGAATTCGGAGCCTCGGGCCAGCCGGAGACCTTCACATCCTCCGGCATCCGGCGCAGCACGTCGGCGAAGGAGGTGGCCCAGAGCTCGATGTCCTTGAGCCGTCGCGCGGCGTCCTTGGCCAGCGCCGACTCGAACGCCTGGTCCACTTCGATCGGCGTGCCGCGTAGACGCGAGGAGACGGGGAGCGGCTTGGTGCTCAGCGCATTGATCAGCACCCGTCCCATGTCGTCTCCCGGCACCGCGCGGCGCCCCGTGAGCGCCTCGTAGCAGACGGCCGCGAACGAGTAGACGTCTGCGCGAGAATCCACCTCGGCACCCTGCACCTGCTCCGGCGACATGTAGCACGGCGTGCCCACGACCATCCCCGATTGCGTGAGCCCCTGCTCGAGCGTCATCGATTTGGCGAGGCCGAAGTCGAGGATCTTGATTCGGAAGCCGTTCAGGGTGTCGACGTCCACCAGGAAGATGTTCCCTGGCTTGATGTCGCGGTGGACGACGCCGGCCAGGTGCGCCGCGCGCAATGCCGCCGCTCCCTGCTCGAGCAGGGCCGCCACCTGGCTCGGCCGTCCGGGACCGAACGTCTCGAGGAGCAGCGAGAGGTCGCACCCCGAGAGCTTCTCTGTGACGATGAAGGCGGTGCCGTCCTCGAGCTCGCCCGAGTCGTACAGGGCGATCACGCCCGGATGCTGGATGTGCGCCAGCGTGCGCGCCTCACGCTCGAATCGATGGCGCATCTCCACGTTGCCGAAGTGGTCGGGCCGGATCAGCTTGATGGCCACGTCGCGCCCCAGCTTCTCGTCGTGAGCCGCGAGAACCATGCCCATGCCCCCTTGCCCGAGCACGCGCAGGAAGCGATAGCGGTCGAGCAGGATGAAGGGGAGCGGGCGCGGCGACTCGAGCACGACTCCGTCCGTGGCGCACGTCTCGACCGTATGGTCGTAGCAGAGGCCGCAGGTGGGGCAAATCTGGAGCGTCGCGATGCCGCGCTCGTGCAGCTCACGGCGCGAGGTGATGCGGCGCTCCTGCGCGGCCGCGAGCTGCCGCCTGATGCGGCTCACCTCGAGCGCGCCGCCGAGCTGGTGGGCGAAGCCGACCACGAGCCGCCGCTCGGATTCGTGCAGCGCCTGGCTGCGGCCCGGAATCAGCAGCGCGCCGCAGAGCTCGCCGCTGAGGCCGGTCAGAGGCACGAGGATGCCGTCTTTCGATTCTGAAACGACGCGGCCCGGATGTCCGAGAATTTCGTGGAGGGCGTCGAGCGACGGAGGGGGAAGACCCTCGTCGGAAAGCGGTGAGAGGCCCTCGTTGCCGATCTCCCAGATGCCGATCCGTCCCGCGCCGATGATTCCGGCAACCTCGTCCGCCACCGACCGCGACCAGGCGGCGAGGCTCTCGGAGGCGCCAGGCGACGACTCCAGCAGGCGCGAGATTCGCTCCTGCGCCACCTTCAGCTCCTCGGTCAGCGCCTCGGCGTTCTCCTTCTCCTTGCGCAGCTCGCCCGTCCGGAGCTCGACCACCCGCAGCAGCGCCACCTCGCGCGCCTGCAGCTGCCTCACGCGCGCGCGCAGCCCGGCTGTCGCGGCCAGGACGACGCCGATGACCGCGAGCAGCCGGAACCACCACGTCTGATACCCGTGCGGCTTCACCACGAGCGGGTAGCTGGCGCCTCGCTCGTTCCAGAGCCCGTCGCTGTTACAGGCGACCACCTGGAACGTGTAGGTGCCGTGCGGAATGCGGTTGTAGTACGCCACGCGGCGCGTTCCTGCATCGGTCCAGGTGGTATCCAGCCCGTCGAGCCGGTACCGGAACCGGACTCGGTCGGTGCCGAGGAAGCTGAGCGCGGTGTAGTGGAACTCGAACTTCTCGCTCCCGGGCGGGAACGTCGAGGAGGCGGCCTCGACCCCCGAGCTGAGGACGCTCTCGAGCAGCACGGGGGGGACGTTCGTGTTCGTTTCGATGCGCGCCGGGTCGATCACGGCGAACCCCCGCACGGTGGGGAACCAGAGCCGGCCGTCGCGGCTCTTCCAGCCCGGCTGGCCTCCGGAGTTGCACTCGCGGCTCTTCATGCCGTCCGCGACTCCATAGGCGATCGACGAGATCGAGGCCGCTTTCCTCTCCGCGAACGCGTTGAGCTGCGCGCGCTTCACGCGCGAGATCCCCTTGTTGCAGGTGAACCAGAGGTCGCCGCCGTCGTCCTCCACGATCCCGAACACCACGTCGTCGAAGAGGCCGTCGCGCACCGTCATGGCCGAGTAGCCCGATGGCCCGATGCGTCCTAGCCCCCCGCCCCCGGTGCCGATCCAGAGCACGCCGTCCGCGTCCTCGTGGACGGCATACACGAACTGCTTCTCGAGCGCCTGGCGCCCGGGGAAATCGGTGAACTTCCCGCCCTCGAGCCGGTTCAGCCCGCCGCCGGCCGTGCCCACCCACACGATTCCGCTCCGGCTCTTGCGCACCGTGAGGACCTTGTCGTTGGAGAGCCCCTGCTTCGTGGTGAATGGCGTGAGCTCGCCGTGCAGCTCTCGGCCATTCCCGCTGTCGGGAGCGGCGGTGAAGAGGTAGAGGCCGTCGCGAAACGTTCCGACCCAGAGGGCGTCGGGGCCCTCGAAGGCCAGCACGTGCACGCTCTTGAGCGTTCCCGCGGGCGGCTTGAACGTGGCGATGTGTCCGCCCCGCATGCGGTTCAACCCCGCCCCGTAGCTGCCGATCCAGAGAGAGCGCTCGTCCGAGAGCACGCTGTAGATGCCGTTGTCGAGCAGGCCGTTCTTCGTCGTGTACGTGGTGAAGCGGCCCTCCGCCAAACGGCTCAGCCCGCCCCCCTCCGTGCCGATCCACATCGCTCCGGTGGGGTCCTGCGTGATGGCGCGCACGCCGTCGGCCGCGAGCCCCTCCTTGGTCGTGAAGCAGGTGAACTTCCCCTGGCGCAGCCGGTTCAGACCCCCCGCGAGCGTGCCGATCCAGAGCGATCCCTCGCGGTCCTCGAGGATCGACCAGACATATTCGTTCGAGAGCCCTTCCTTTGCGCCGAACGTTTCCAGGCGCGTGCCGTTCAGCCGGTTCAGCCCGCCGCCGTACGTGCCGATCCAGAGACTGCCGTCGCGATCCTCACGCAACGCCCAGACGGCGTTGCTCGCGAGTCCGTTCGCCGTCGTGAGGATGCGCACGCGCCCGTCCACGATCTCGTTCAGGCCGCCCCCGAACGTGCCCACCCACAGATGGCCCTGGCGATCGAACGCGAGCGCGCGGACCTGGTTGCTCGACAGGCCCTGGGCCGTGGAGAAGGGTGTGAGCCGTCCATCGGTCAACCGGTTCAGCCCGCCGCCGTCGGTGCCGATCCAGAGCGTCCCCTTGCCGTCGTCGGCGATCGCCCGGATGCGATCGTCCGAGAGCCCCTGCTTCATCCCGAGCGCGACGAAGCCGCCCTTCTCCAAACGGTTCAAGCCCGCCTCGAACGTGCCGGCCCAGAGCGTGCCCGCCCCGTCCTCGCACAGCGTCGAGATGCGGAGGCTCGAGAGCCCGTCCTGCAGACCGAACGGCTGGAAAACGCCGTCGCGCAGGCGCGCCAGTCCGCCGCCGTCCATGCCGATCCAAAGGGCTCCATCTTTCGTTTGCAGCAGCGCGGAGATCACGTTGTTGCGAATGGCGGGTGTGTTCTGCTTGCTGAAAACCGTGAACGACACGCCATCGAATCGAGCCAGCCCCTCGGCCGTGGCGAGCCAGAGATACCCATCGCGCGTCTGGGCCACGGCGTAGATCGTGTTCTGCGGCAGGCCCTGCTCCGATTGCCAGATGTCGTGGCCGAACTGAGTGATCGCGGTCGAGGGATCGAGCGCGGCGGCCGGGCGTGCGGCACAGGCGGCGACGAGCAGCAAGAGCAGCGGTGTCTTCATCGGCA
>JBDSFL010000438.1:0-2774 GCA_039919545.1 Thermoanaerobaculia bacterium
GAATGGGACGCCGAGATACTGGAGCAGCGTCGGAGCCAGGTCGATCGAGCGGGCGGACTTCCGGTGCCCCGGCACGACGCCCGGGCCCGCGAAGATGAGCGGCACGATCATCTCGCGCCGCGCCAGCCCGCCGTGGCCCGCCGCTTTTCCTGCCTTGAAGCCGAATCCGTCCTTGGGCGAGAAGTAGACGTCGGGAGCGCGCGGCGAATCGAAGTATTCGGCCAGCTGGACGACCAGGTCGGGGTAGCTGGTCGAAAGCGTCGCGTCCAGCCACTCGTCGGCGGAATGGGAGCCGCCCAGCATCGGTTTCACGGCTTCGTGCGTGGCGTAGCCTGTGGGATCGATTCCCTCGAGCACCTCGTAGCGATAGCGTGAGGGGCGGTTCTCGAAATCCTCACGCACGATCAGGCCGCGGCCGTGCGCCCCGTAGATCTCCACTTGCCCCGCCTCCGCGCCGCGCGTGACGACGATCTCGATCTCGGGGAGCTGGGCGAGCGCCGCCGCGAAGCTCGAGGGAGGAGGCATGCTCTTCACGATCGTGACGGACCGCTGCTTGCGCCCCTTCCCCTTGCGGTTGCGGAACGCGAGAGGGATGTTCTCGGGATCGCGCGTGGCCGGGAGCCAGATCATCACGCCGCGGTAAGCCCCGACCGCAATCTGGGCATTCCCGACATCGAATTTCTGATGACCCTTCCCGGCAGGGGGCGGGGTCACGAGGGTGCAATCGCCGGTGATGCAGTCGGCCGCGGCCGGATGAGAGAAGAGGGCTCGGTGAACCAGCTCGTCCGCGTCGACGAATTGCGTGTAAGGAGCGTTCCCGTGATCTCCGATCAGGACGAAGAGCACGTGGTCGTAGATCCCGCGGCGCTTCAGACGCCGCACCAGGCGGCCGAAGGCGCGATCGGCCGAGCTCATGGTCATGCGGAACGCGGCGCTGTCGGGGCCGTCGGAGTGCGCGACCTCGTCGGGCCCGAGGAGATGCCCCCAGACGAGAGAAGGGAGCTTGCGGGCGCCGAAGGCTCCGACGTAGGCGTCGCCCACGTCGTCGATCGTCTTGCGGTCGAGGAAGGTCCAGTCGTTCCGGGCGAACGAGGCCATAAGCGACACGAGGTTCTTCGACTGCACGGTCGCCCCCTTGGCGATCGGTGTCGTCACCGCGACCGTGTCGGCCGGCAGACGCTCGTACAGCGTTCGCGCCTCGGGCTCGAGGTAGCTCGCGGCAGACCACGTGCGGAAAATGTTCGTGTGAGCTTCGTGGTGGTGCATGCGCCGGTCGAGCCACACGTTGGCGGGAATGCCGTGGTGGCCAGGGAACAGCCCGGTGAGCATTCCGGAGAGGTTCGGGTACGTCTCGGAAGGGATCGAGGCGACCGCGGTGTCCACGACGAGTCCGCGATCGACCAGCTCCCGCTTCATGTTCGGCAAGGCTCCCGAGGTGACGAGATGCTCGAACGCCTCGTGCGAGAGCCCATCGAAGAAGAGAACGCACACCGATCGGGGCGGGCTCACGGGCACGCGCTTGAGCGCGCTCTCGGTGCGGTTGTGGATCGAGCAGCCGGTGGGCACGGTGAGCGCAGTGAGCAGGGACAGCAGGGTCAGCAGCTCAGCTGGCTTTGCGGCCCGGCCTCTCATGCGCGGCCCCGCAGTCGCGCCAGCTCGACCGCCACGTCGGGAGCGCTCCGCGTGTTCAGCACGTGCTCGGATGAGAAGCCCGCCTTTCGAGCCATGCCCACGCCGAAGCGCACGTGCTCGAGCGCGGCGAGGTCGTGCGCGTCGGGATTGATGGAGGTGAAGACGCCGGCCGCACGCGCCTTCTCGCCGAAGCGCCAGTCGAGATCGAGGCGATGGGGCGAGGCGTTCAGCTCGATGCCGCAGCCCGAGGCTCCCGCCGCCTGAAGCACGGCGTCGAGATCGACCGGAAAGCCCGAGCGCGTGAGCAAGAGCCTTCCCGTGGCGTGGCCCAGCATCGTGACGCGAGGATTGCGAACAGCGCGCAGCAGGCGGGCCGTCTGCTGGCCTTCGGTGAGATGAAACGCGGAGTGGACGGAGGCGATGACGAAATCGAAACCCGCCAGGAACTCGTCGCCGTAGTCGACGGAGCCGTCGGGAAGGATGTCGGCCTCGGTGCCCCGGAAGATGGTGAGCGAGGGAAACGACGCGCGAAGAGAGTCGAGCTCCTGCCACTGCTGCCGCACGCGCTCGGGCGAGAGCCCTCCCGCGTAGGCGGCGGCGGGGGAGTGATCGGTGACGCCGACGAACGAATAGCCAAGCTCGACCACGCGCTGGAACGTCTGCGAGAGCGTGGCCTTGCCGTCGGAGTAGTTCGTGTGGAGATGGAAGAGCCCCTTCAGGTCGCCGGGCGCGAGCAGCCGGAAGAGATCGCCGGTGGCCGCGCGTTCGACGGCGTCGTTAGCCTCGCGCAGCTCGGGCGGAACGAACGTGAGGCCCAGCCGCGTGTAGATCTCCTTTTCGGTCCGGCTCGGGAGCGCGAAAGCGGTGGGATTGCGGCGGCGAAGCGCGTCGACGTGCTCGTCCGAGCCGGTCGCGGCGAGCCAGAGGTTGCCGAACGCATCCGGCGGACTCGTGAGCACGGAGACGGGAGGCGCCCCGGGCTCGTCCGGCACCGCGGGAATCCGCGAGGCGTCTTCGCACGCGACGACGAGGCAGACCTCCGTGACCGTCTCCATCGAGCGGCGGAGCGCGCCGGCGATCTCGACGTGCGAGATGCCGGCCGCATCGCCGGCGTTCCGCAGGAAAGCAAGGGCGCGGTCCGC
>JBDSFL010000484.1:0-6969 GCA_039919545.1 Thermoanaerobaculia bacterium
CGCGGGCGGCACGCCGCCGTCCGCGGATGCCACCTCGATCGGAACGCGACCGAGCGGCGTCGTGCGCCCGTCGGGAGCAAGCAGGAGCACGATGAGCTCGGAGCTTCCTGTCGGGAGCGGAAAAAGATCGGCGCGATAGCGATAGCGTGTGCCCGTTCGCTCGAACAGCTCCGTCACGTCGCTGGTCCCGAGGAAAATCTGGACTCTCCCCTTGGCTGCCGAGACGGGCGGCTCGACCACGAGCACGATTTTCGTGCGCGGGGTGAGCGGGTCGTTCCCCGTGCGGTCGAGCGTGACGGACGGGCCCTGAGCGCGAAGCGGCGCGGACAGAAGGACGAGCATGAGGGCGATACCCGAAACGATTCCTCTTCGCATCGAAGCTCCCGCGTGGATCAGCGCGTACAGCAGGCCGGCGAGCGCCTCACGGCTTGTTGACGGTGACGACCAGCTCGTGCGGGAGCGAGGGAACGATCGTGATCAGGATCGCGCTGCGGACGATGGCCAGACGGGGCATACGAGCTCCTGCCCGGTTCGGGCGGTGGGAGGTTGTTGCGAGTTGCTGGGGAATTTTTTCGAACATTACCACGCGCCGAGCGCGCATTTCGACCCGGCGCTGCGCCGAATTCGCGACGCGCCTTCGTGGCCTTCTCAGGGAACGGAGGGATGCGCCCGGGCTGGTGCTCGGGCGCTTCCGGCTCACGCTCAGGGCCTGCGGGACAGGCTTCCCATCAGGCCGCTGCGATAGTCCTCCATCGCCTTGCGGATCTCGCCCTGCGTGTTCATCACGAAGGGTCCGTAGCCGACGACGGGCTCTTCGATCGGCGCTCCCGATAGGAGCAGGACGGTGGCATCGGAGGCCGCCTCGATCGACACCTCCTCACCGTGTCGGTCGAGCACGGCGAGCGCCCCTTCCTCGGCGGCATCCTTGCCGTTCACGAGACCGCCTCCGCGCAGGAAGAGGAGCGCGGTGGCCTGTCCTTCCGGCACCCGGAGCCTGGCCGTCTTCCTGGCCTGCAGCCTGAGATCCCAGAGATCGATGGGAGTGAACGTCTTCGCCGGACCCTTCGACTGATCGAAGGCGCCGGCGATCACGCGCACGGTGCCCGCGCCCCCGGCGAGCTCCACCACCGGCGTGGCCTTCCCGAGGATGTCCTGGTAGCCGGGGACGGCCTTCTTGAACTGGGCGGGAAGGTTCACCCAGAGCTGCACCATCTCCATCGTTCCGCCCGTCTGCGTGAACTCGCGACTGTGCATCTCCTCGTGGACGATGCCGGAAGCGGCGGTCATCCACTGGACGTCTCCGGGCCCGATCTTCCCCTGGTTGCCCGTCGAATCGCGATGCTCGACCTCGCCCTGATAGACGACGGTGACCGTCTCGAAGCCGCGATGCGGGTGCTCACCCACGCCGCGCGGGGCGAGCGCCGGCGCGAACTGCGCGGGCGCCGCGTAGTCCAGGAGGAGGAAGGGGCTGAGGGAAGGGGCCGAATCGTACGAGAACATCGAGCTGACCGGGAAGCCGTCGCCCACCCAGTGGCGGGGCGGGGCCTGCTCGATCGAGAGAACCCTCTTGGCGGTCGGATGGGTCGTTGCGGAGGTGGTCATGGGATGGCTCCTTTCCAGGCCGTGAGTCGTCGCTGCGATCGCCAGCGTCCTGAAACAACGTTAATATACTTTCCATAGTTAGTACTTGTCAAGATGTTACTTGTATAGAAGCGCCGGCTCGGCTATGCTCCCGGACGATGGCCATGCGCGAACGCTCCGCCCCTGACCTCGCCCTTTGCGGCCGGTTCCACCGCGGGATCGAGCTGATCGGCCGGCGGTGGACGGGAGCCATCGTCTTCGTGCTCCTGCGCTCGCGCTGCCGCTACGCCACCCTGCGCGCGGCCATTCCCGACATCACCGACAGGATGCTCAGCGAGCGGCTGCAGGAGCTGGAGCAAGAGGGAATCGTCGACCGCACCGTGGTGCCCGAGACGCCCGTGAGGGTGGAATACACCCTGACGAAAAAAGGAAAGGCGCTCGCGGCCGCCATCGACGCCATGGCGGCCTGGGCCGAGCGCTGGGTCGACGAGGAGCGTCCGAAAGCCCCGGCGCGCAAGCGGGCGCGGCCACCCTCGAAACGCTAGCGGGAGTTTCCGTTCACTGGAAATAGCCGTTCACGTCCAGGATGACGTGGGTGGCGCTCGTGGCGCCGTTCACGATGCGGAGCCTTCCTGCGCCGTCGGACGAGAGGCGTGCCTGCGCGTTGTTCGCGCGGGTGCGACCCGGCGGGAAGCTCATGGCGGTGGCGAGCGTGCGATCGGCATCGCCCGGATGAATCGACAGCACGCCCAGGCTCCCCGTGTTGACGACGGTGACGTTGGCCGACACGGATTTCGCGCCCGCCGGCACGCCGCAGCTTCCGGCGATGACGAAGGTGCGCGCGCCGAAACCGCCGATGGCGGGACCGCCGAGGGCGCCGGCCGCGTTGCGTGTATCGAGCACGCGGCAGGGCACGAGCGTGTGAAAGCTCAGAGCCCCGGACGGGGGCTGGGATCGCAGGGCAGCCCTGCCCGTGCGCCGCACGCCTCCGCGACCCGTCCCCCAGAGCACGCGCGCATTCGCGGTGCCGGGCAGGTCGTACGCCACGACGCCGCTCGCGACGGTGCCGATCACCAGCTCGAGATCGGCATCCGCGTCGATGTTCGCGAGCGTGGGCGCGGCGAGCCCGCCGTTGTACGAGTCGCCGAACGGAGCGGGCAGATCGATGCGGTGAAGCTCGGCGCCGAGATGGCTCAGGATGTGAAGCTGGCCGTTCTGGCCCAGGCTCTTCTGACCCCAGGACGTGAAGATGACCTCCGCGAAGCCGTCGTTGTCGAGGTCCGCGATGACCGGCTCCCCCGCGAAGTGGATGCCGATGCCGGGGATCACGTAGGGCCAGCTGTCGTGCTCGAGCTTGTCCAGCGAGTACGCGTGCACCTTGCCGTCGTAGGACGGAAAGACGATCTCCGCAAAGCCGTCGCCGTCGAGGTCGCCGATGGCGGGATTCAGCACGCAGCTCTCGATGACGTTGTAGTCCTGAGACAGCGGCGCCGAACCGGGCCCGGGCACGGGCAGCACGGTCCAGTCGAAGCCGCTGCCGCTCCAGCGGGAACGATCCTCCTTCAGGATGAAGGGCATGGCATAGAGGTCGGTGTAGGGATTGGTCGAGCAGTCGTAGACGTTCCCGATGACCACCAGCTCCGGGACGCCGTCGCCGTTCAGGTCGGCGATGACCGGAGCGCTGTTGGCGAAGTTGGGCCGCCGCTCGGTGGGACAGTCGGCATAGCCGCGCAGGTCGACCGCCTGGTCCACGTGGACGCCCACCTGGCTCCACACCTTGGCTCCCGCGGGGCTGGAGGTGTTGTAGATGGAATTCGTGGAGAGCTGATTGCCGCCCCGGTCGAGCGCGGTGATGTAGTGCGTGTCGGTGGGGCCGAACACCTCGGCATAGCCGTCGTCGTTCATGTCCGCGACGGCCACGTTCTCGTTGTACATCCCCCAGCCGTTCCCGACTTCTCCGTTCCGGCGCGCCGGCCACCCGGGACGCACGGTGCCGTCCGGCTCGTAGACGCTGAGCTGCTGCGTGGCGCCGCCGCTACCGCGGCCGACCACGATCTCGAGCTGTCCGTCGTTCTCGAGGTCCGTCACGGCCAGCGTGCGCACCTCGCCCCCGCCGAACGGATTGCGCGTGAAGAGGATGCTTCCGAGCCGGTCGTAGACCGTGAGCTGGTCGCTGTTGCGCCCCACGACGACTTCCAGCGTTCCGTCGCCCGTCAGGTCTGCGATGGCCACACCCGGCCAGACGCGATTTCCGCTCGCGCCGCGCCACTTCAAAGAGCCATTCGATCCGTTCAGCGCCACGACGTCCGAGGAGCCCCAGATCACATCAGGCAGTCCATCGCCGTCGAGATCGGCCACGGCGGGAGAGGAGTACCAGCCCGTCTTGCAGAAGGACGTGCAGCCGCCGCGCTGCCATTTGAGGACCGGAGCTGCGACGGCGGCAGGAGCGGGGGGAGCCGCGGCGCGGCCATCGCCCGGACAGGCGCTCAGGGCCAGACCGAGGATCACGAGCCGCACGGTTCGAGAGCGTTTCATCGCATTGCCTGTCCCGAAAGCCTACTCCGATCTGGATTCGAAGGGGCGGCGACGAACGACGAACGAGAGGGCCGACCCGCATCAGGAGCGGGCCGGCACGAGCTCGAGCGGCTGGTCTCCCGGATTACTTGATCGTGAACTTGTGCGTGGTGGCCGCCATCGCGGAGTCGCCCAGGAAGATCTCGACCTGGTAGTCGCCCTTCGGCCAGTCCTTGCTGTTCTCGATGTGGAACTCGTTCCACGCGGGGCCCGACGCATCGAATTCCATCGACGTCTCGTTCACCTTGGCCGTCTTGCTGTTCTTCATATACGACCAGAGCGCCCGGAGCTTGGCGTGCCCCTGACCCGTGGTCTCGATCGAGGCGAAAATCTTGTCCTTGGCGCCGAAGCTCTCCATCGGGGTCGCGACCTTCTTGTCGGCACCCACGGAGGTTCCGAGGGTGACGTTCCCCACGGCCACAGGCCCAGGGGTGGGAGCGATGGTCGCCACCGGCGCGGGAGCGGAGGTGGGCGCGGGAGCGGGGGCTTCGTTCTTGCCGCAGCCGACGGAGAGACCGACGAGGGTCACGAGGGAGAGAGCGAGAATCTTGCGCACGAAAAACTCCTTCTTTGAAAGTTGCGGTTCGGATCAGGCCGAGGGCCTGGCCGGGATGGTGAGCCTCCAGCCGACCTGGATGACGTCCGGATCCTTGATGAGGTCGATGTTGGCCTCGTAGATGGCGCGCCAGAGCTGCGCGTCACCGTACTTCTTCTTGGCGATCTTCGAGAGGCTGTCACCGCTCATGACCGTATAGGTCTCCGAGACGTGGGCCTCGACCGGCTTGCCGTCGCGCGTCGTGGCGGACGTGGAGGCGCCCCCCGTGACTCCGGAGAAATCGGGCATGTCGTCATATTTTTCGTCGGATGTCATCTTCGATTCCTTTCTCGTGGAAAGCGGTGAGCTTACGTCGGCCGCGGGTCGAGACAGTCTATCGGCGCTGCTGCGAGAGCCGCGACATGACGAGCGCCAGCGCGCCTGCGCCGAGGGCCTTCACCAAGGTGGAGTGCTGCGCGTAGAAGCGGCCCGCGGCATCCACGATCGAGGGGTCGTGCCGCGCCGCATGCTGGGCGAGCACCTCGACCTGCTCGGGAGAGATCTGCTCGGCCTGCGCCGGCGTCACGCGCCCGCCGGAGAGCAGACCCCCGAGGCCGCCGAGCCCGCCCAGGGAGCTCAGCAGCTGGCCGAGTCCGCCCGGTCCGAGCGCCCCCAGGATCTGATTGAGGATTCCCGCCTTCTGCTGGGGGTTGGACTGATTGAAGAGCCCCGAGAGCATCTGCTCGAAGGGAGGCGTCTGGTCCGAATTGAACACGTCGGAGATGCTGCCGGCGAGCTCCTCCTCCGGCACGGCGCGCGCGACCTGGTCATAGGCGTCGTGCACCTCCGCGGTGGACGCGCCTTCGGCCGTTGCCTGCCTGAGTACATCACCGAGGCTGTCGAGAAATCCCATTCTTTCCTCCGTATGTCGGCCCGGCCCCGTGAAGCGGTTGCGCCTCCCAGTGCCCGTCGGCGACTCGACTCCGTAGCAGGCAGGCAAGAGCAAGAGGCGTGCCCTCGCGGGGGAAAAGGAAAAGTTCAGTCGAGAGTGAAACGCTCTCCGGACGAAAGCGGGATCGAGCGCAGCTGCTCGACGGTCCAGTGAAATTGCTTCAGGAAGCACGCGTACTCGGGCAGCGAGATCGGCCCCGCACGATTTCGCTCGAGCGCCTCGCTCGTCTCCGCCGAGGCGTCGAAAGCGCCTTCGCCGAGCGGCTCAGGGCGGGGCCGTGAGGCGCTCGTAGAGCTCGAGGAGGCCGGATCGGGCGAACGTCTCACGCGCTTGATTCTGATCGATGTCGGCCGACGCGAGGAGAAATCTCAAATCTTCGCCGTCGCGCAGAACCCGGCTGGGACGATTCTTGATCGCCTTCACCTTCATCGCGACGAGGTGCTCGGGAGCGGTCACCAGCAGCGGGGCTCCGTCCGGGCCGGTCCTTTCGACCGCGGCCGCGAAGAGCCGTTCGCGCGTGGAGCCCTCGACCCAGATCAGGTCGAGGCGTCCCAGCGCGGGATCGGGGTGCTGCAGGTTGGTGAAGCCCTCCGAATCGAAGAGTGTCTCGAAGCCCTCGCCCTCGAGCCGCCGAAGGACCGCGACTCGCGCTTCCTCGCCGAGCACGAGATCCAGATCCAGCGTCGTGCGCGTGGAGCCCCAGGCAACGAGCGCGAAGCCGCCGGCGAGCGCCCAGCGCGCGCCGCACGCATCCAGATGCGGTCTCAGACACTGGACCAGCCGCACGGCATCCATCGTTACGGCAGCAAGCCTAACCGAGCGTGGCTCGCTGGGCCCGGGCGGCGTTAGGATCCCTCTCATGCCCGCCCCGGAACCCCTCCGCTCCCTCTCTTCCTTTCACCCCGCCATCCAGTCCTGGTTCCGGTCCCGGCTCGGCGAGCCGACGCCGCCGCAGCGCGAGGGATGGCCCGCCATCCGCGCCGGCCGTCACACGCTGATCGCCGCGCCCACGGGCTCGGGGAAGACGCTCGCGGCATTTCTTTCCGCCATCGATGAGCTCCTCCGGCAAGGATCGGCCCTCGCCGACGAGACGCTCGTTCTCTATGTCTCTCCCCTTCGCGCGCTGTCCAACGACGTGCAGAAGAACCTGGAGCGCCCGCTCGCCGAGATCCGGGCTCTCGATGCGGACCTCCCCGAAGTGCGCGTGCTCGTGCGCACCGGAGACACGCCCCCGGCCGCGCGCGCGGCCATGACCCGACGGCCGCCGCACATCCTGGTCACGACGCCCGAATCGCTCTACCTCCTGCTCACGAGCGACGGCGGCCGC